>JAYWFP010000212.1:0-22473 GCA_043778745.1 Chloroflexota bacterium | reverse complement strand
ACTTCGTCGGCACGATCAACCGGGTCGGCATCGAGGCCGAGATCGGCGAGGACGACTTCTACGGGCAGAGTTACTTCGTGGATCCCCGCGGCCAGTTCATCGGCAGTCTCGGCGATCCGTACGCCGAAGAGCTGATCCTTCGCGACATGGATCTGGATGTCGTGCAGCAGGTCCGCCAGACCTGGCAGTTCTACCGCGATCGACGGCCCGACGCGTACGGGGACCTCGTTCGGCCATAGTCGGCCGGCGACCTCGACCGGGCCATGTCATCAAGAGGAGGTCAACGCTTGGACTTCGGGTTTACGCTCAAGCCAGACCACACGATCGCGCGCACGATCGCGCTCACTCGCCAGGCAGAGGCAGCGGGCTTCACCCACGGTTGGCTGTTCGACTCGCACGTTCTGTGGCGGGAGCCGTATCCGCTCCTGACCCTGATGGCCCTCAACAGCGAGCGTCTGCGCCTGGGAACGTGTGTCACAAACCCGGGCACGCGCGAACCGTCGGTCACCGCATCGGCGCTCGCGACGCTCAACGAGATCTCCGGCGGGCGGATGGACCTGGGCATCGGTCGTGGCGATTCCGCCCGGCGGGTCCTCGGCAAGCCGCCGATCACGATGGCCGGCACCGAAGAGGCGATCAAGGTCATCCGGGAGCTCGTCGAGGGGAGGTCGATCGTCTATGAGGGGATCGAACTTGTCTTCCCGTGGACCGGGAAGT
This sequence comes from Chloroflexota bacterium, assembly GCA_043778745.1. Classification (GTDB taxonomy): domain Bacteria; phylum Chloroflexota; class Limnocylindria; order Limnocylindrales; family CSP1-4; genus UBA5189. The sequence continues at coordinate 21,756 of JAYWFP010000212.1, read as the reverse complement.
GGAAGCTGCCGGTCTGGATTGCCGGTTATGGGCCGATGGCCCTGGCGATGACCGGGCGGGTTGCCGACGGCGTCATCCTCCAGCTCGCGGATCCCGACTTGATCCGCTGGTTCGTCTCGATGGTCCGGGACGCATCGGTTGGTGCGGGGCGACCGGCCGGGTCCGTCAAGGTGATGGCAGCCGCGCCGCTCCACGTAGGACCGCGCGACGTTGCACGGGATCGGACGCGCTGGTTCCCCGCACTCGTGAGTAACCACGTCGCGGATCTCGTCAACAAGTACCCGCGGGAGCAGCTGCCGGATTCGCTCACCGGCTACATCGTCGATCGGTCGGGCTATGACTACCATCACCACGCCGAGGTCGGTTCGTCGAACGCCGGTTTCGTCGGTGACGAGGTCATCGACCGGTTCTGCGTCCTCGGATCGGCATCCGAGGTCGTCGACAAGCTCGGCGTACTTGCCGAAGCCGGTGTCGACCAGTTCAATGTGTACCTCATGAATGGAGACGAGGAAGGGCAACTCGAGATCATCGGTCGCGACGTCATCCCGCGCATCTGAGCGTCGGGCCAAACGTCCCAGCTGGATCGGAGGCAACCATGACTGACAAGAAGGCGAAGACACCCAAGAAGCCGAAGCAGAACAAGCCCAAGCCGGCCAAGTAGGACCGGGGTCGGTCGAGCGGGACCAGCCGCCGGCCGATCACGTCCCATGACCATCGAATCGACACAACGCCGGCGGTCGGTCGCGCGGAGCTGCCGGCGGCCGGTCGCGCGGCGCTGGCGGCCGACCGACCTTGGCCAATCAACAAGGAATCGGCGCGGCCGACACGACCGCGTCCCAATCGGCGCCCCCGGAGGCAGATACCGATGCGCACCCTGATCACGAACGGCACGATCGTCACGGCCGATGGCTCGTACCCCGCGGATGTCCTCATCGATGGCGAGACAATCGCGGCGATCGGGGCCGGCCTGGCCGGGATGGCCGAGGTCGATGAGACGATCGACGCGACCGGCAGGTACGTGATCCCGGGCGGCATCGACGTCCACACCCACATGGAGCTGCCGTTCGGGGGCACCGCGGCCAAGGACACGTTCGAAACCGGGACGCGCGCCGCCGCTTTCGGCGGCACGACCTCGATCGTCGATTTCGCCGTGCAATCCCGCGGGGCGTCGCTCCGCGAGGGCCTCGACACGTGGCACGCCAAGGCCGAGGGCAACGCCGTCCTCGACTACGGCTTCCACATGATCATGAGCGACGTCAACGATGACACGCTCAAGGAGATGGACACGCTCGTCGCCGAGGGCGTGCCGGATTTCAAGCTGTTCACCGCCTACCCGGGCGTCTTCTACAGCGACGACGGCGCGATCTTCCGGGCGATGCAGCAGACCGGCAAGAACGGCGGCCTGATCATGATGCACGCCGAGAACGGCATGGCCATCGACGTCATCGCGGCCGACACGATCGCAGCTGGCGTGACGGACCCGATCGGGCACGGCCTGGCGCGCTACTCCGTCCTGGAGGGCGAGGCCACGAACCGCGTCATCCGGCTCGCGGAGGCGGCGAAGGTGCCCGTCTACATCGTGCATCTGTCGGCGCGCGAGGCCCTGAAGGCGGTTCGAATCGCCCGCGACGAGGGCCTTCCGGCCTTCGCCGAGACCTGCCCGCAGTACCTGTTCCTGTCGCTCGACGACATGGGCAACGGGTTCGAAGGGGCCAAGTTCGTGTGCTCGCCGCCGCTTCGGTCCGAGGATCATCAGCCCGAGCTCTGGAAGGGGCTCGTCAAGGACGACCTCCAGGTCGTCTCGACGGACCACTGCCCGTTCGATTTCCACGGGCAGAAGGAGCTCGGCCGGGGCGACTTCCGCAAGGTTCCGAACGGCCTGCCTGGTGTCGAGGACCGGATGGACCTGCTGCACGATGGCGGCGTCGTAGGTGGGAAGATCACGAAGGAGCGCTGGGTGGAGATCACCTCGACGGCTCCGGCCAAGCTGTTTGGCATGTACCCGCGAAAGGGCGCGATCATCGTCGGTGCCGATGCCGATGTCGTCATCTACGACCCGAATCGGAAGCGGAAGATCTCGGCCAAGACGCATCACATGGATGTCGACTACTCGTGCTACGAGGGCCGGACCGTCCAGGGCTCGAGCGATGTCGTCATGAGCCGCGGGTCCGTGGTGGTGCGGGACGGCGCGTTCACCGGCCGTCGCGGCCACGGCAAGTTCCTCAAGCGGGGCGTCGCCGACTATGCTCGGATGGCCTAGCGCAAGGGCGATCGTCAGCGCCGACGCCATGCGAACAGCCGGGTCGCATCAATGTCGCACCAGACCAGACCCGGCTCCGCGGGCGGCGGCCCACCTATGTTGAGGGCGCGGACCCAGCGCTCGCTCGAGCCCGGGAGGCGCGAGGCGAAAACTTCCGGGTAGCGGGCCACGAGGGCTCGGTTGCGGGCCGTCGCTCGGACCACCCAGCATCCGGCGACGGCGTACGGCCGCCCACCGCCGACCGCCACTGCGAGCTCCGCGGCCTCGGCAAGCTTGCGGTTCGTGCTCCGGGCGGCGAGTCCGATGTCGCCGATCGTGTTCCAGCACTCGACGAGGATCAGGGTTCGCGCCCGATCGTCCCGGACCGCGACGTCGGTCGAGCGTGACGGGTCGGCGACGCGGGTCGGGACCTCGAAGTTGCCACGGACGCCGCGTGCACGAGCGAGCCGCAGAACGAGTTCCTGGATGCGAAGGTGGCCCGCGTCCGCCGGTTCCTCGATCGCGTCCCGCGCCGCGTCAAGGATCAGCCGACGGCCGAGGCTTGCGAAGAGACGCTGCCAGGTGTCAAGGGAGAGCGTGCCGCCCAGCCCACGCTCGACCTGGCTCACGGTGGATTGCGTCACACCAGCGCGCGCTCCGAGTGCCGCCTGGGTGACCCGCCGGCGCCGGCGGGACGCCCGCACCTCTGATCCGAGGCGAGCGAGCTGTTCGCGATTGGCCTGCATCGCTGCGGCGTGTAGGTCCGGGCGTCGAGGGGTCGGCATCGCCGCCATCGTTACAAGCGGCGGTAACCCAGGGATAACGGCGCGCACACCCCGGGCCTATTTGCCTCAGTCAGCCCCGGCACGAATGGGAGCGATGCGTGACCGCCCAACGTGCGCCTCACGCCGCCTTGAGGCCGACCTACCCCGGGTTGTATCGATGGGGGCGATGTTGGCGCGCCCAAAGTGGGGCACGGCCAAGCCAGGCGCCGAGTCCGCGGCATTCAGTCGTCAGCCAAGGAGCGGGCGGCCCATCACCTCGCGCCACTGCTCGTTGAACGAGAAGATCAGGCGGTCCTTGCGCGGGTAGACCCCAGAGCGGTAGGACCGCGAGGAGACGCCGATCTGGGCTCGCTCGCAGACCGCCCAGTCCTGGCGGCTGATGAGATCCCACAGGTCCACCACCGGGTCCGGCTGGAAGTCCGGTGCGGCGATAGCCTCGGGCCGGAAGAGGAACTCGGAGACCACGGTGGTGTGTGCCGGCCCGCGCGGGTAGAGCGTGTAGGTCATCAGCGCGTCCGGGTGCAGGTTGATCATGAGGTTCGGGAACTGGAAGGCGCCGTAGTACATGCCGTAGTCCTCGGGCAGCAGGTCCGGGAACTTCGGCAGGTCGGATGAACCCGTCGCCGTGAACGACGTGGCCCCCTTGCGCATCTCATTGCCGCCGTCGCGTGTCTCGCCATCCCAGACCTCGCCCTTCCGGTAGAGCGGCACCACGGCCACCAGCTCCGGGTGGATCGTCGGACAGTGGAGGCACTCGTTGTAGTTCTCGACGATGATCTTCCAGTTCGCCTTCACTTCGTACACGAGGCGCCGCGCGACTCGCAGCTCGCCCATCCGGTAGCGGTCGAAGTCGGTGATCGTCTCGACGCTCGTCTGAAGGGCGACCTCCAGGGGCTCCGGCTCGGGCGCAAGGTTGACGAACGCGAAGCCGGCGTACTCGTCGGCCGGCACCGTATGGAGCGGATAGTCGGCCCGATCGAACTGCTCGTTCTGGTGGACGTTCGGCGTGGCGACCAGGCGGCCGTCGAGATCGTACGACCAGGCGTGGTACGGGCACTTCAGCACCTTGCCGAGATGGCCACATGCGGGCTCGGGATCCAGCAGCCGGGTGCCGCGGTGGGCGCACACGTTGTAGAAGGCGCGCAGCTCGCCGGCCCGATTCCGCACGAGGACCAGGGACTCGCCGACGATGTCCCGGATCAGGTAGTCACCCGTCGCCGGAATCTCATCGGAGCGTCCCACGCACACCCAGCCGTTGAACCAGATGCGCTCGCGCTCGTCGTCGTACACGGCGTCGGCGGTGTAATCGGTCCCGGCCAGCGTGGCGCGCGGCCGCCAGTCCGATTCGGCGTGCCGAACGGGGCGTTCCTCGGCGATCGCCATGGTCAGCGGGTCCGCGGGAAGCCCAGATCCACCTTCGAGGTCCCCGGATCCGGCCAGCGCGACGTGACGATCTTCGAACGCGTGTAGAACTGGATGCCCTCGGGCCCGTACATGTGAAGGTCGCCGAAGAGTGAGGCCTTCCAGCCGCCGAAGCTGTAGAACGCGACCGGCACAGGCACGGGCACGTTGATCCCGACCATCCCGACGTTGACGTCGAACTGGTACCGGCGGGCGGCTCCCCCATCGCGCGTGAAGATGGCCGTCCCGTTGCCGTACGGGTTGTCGTTGACGAGCTGGAGGGCTTCGTCGTAGGTCCCGACGCGGGTCACGGTCAGGACCGGGCCGAAGATCTCATCCCGGTAGCAGTCCATCCCAGGCGCAACGTGGTCGATGAGCGAGGTTCCGAGGAAGAACCCGTCCGACGACGCATAGAGCGGGTGCTCGCGGCCATCGGCCACCACCGTGGCTCCCTGCGCCGTGGCGCTGTCGAGGTACGACGCCACCTTGTCCCGATGAACCTTGGTGACGAGCGGGCCCATCTCAGCCTCCGGATCCGTCCCGGGTCCGACCTTGATCTTGGGCAGGCGCTTCGCGATCGCCTCGACCAGGGGATCGGCGACGGCACCGACGGCAACCACCGTCGCAATGGCCATGCAGCGCTCGCCGGAGGAACCGTAACCGGCCGAGACCGCGGCATCGGCCGCCATTTCGACGTCGGCATCCGGCAGGACGATCATGTGGTTCTTGGCACCACCGAGGGCCTGGACCCGCTTGCCGTTCCTGGTCCCGGTCTCATAGATGTACCGGGCGATCGGTGTCGAGCCGACGAAGCTGACCGCGGCGATGTCGGGATGCTCGAGGATCCGGTCGACGGCAACCTTGTCCCCGTTTACGACGTTGAAGACGCCATCCGGAACACCGGCCTCGGCCAGCAGCTCGGCCATGAACAGCGATGCGGATGGGTCCTTCTCCGATGGCTTGAGGATGAACGTGTTGCCGCAGGCGATCGCGTTCGCGAACATCCACATCGGAACCATCGCCGGGAAGTTGAACGGCGTGATGCCCGCGGCAACCCCCAGCGGCTGACGGATCTGATACACGTCGATGCCTGTCGAGACCTGCTCGGAGAAGCCGCCCTTCATGTGGTTCGGGATCCCGGTTGCGAATTCGAGGTTCTCGATGCCGCGTGCGATCTCACCCAGCGCATCTGAGGGAACCTTGCCGTGCTCGGCCGTGAGGAAGGCGGCGAGTTCCTTGCGATGCGCTTCGACGAGGTTCCGGATGCGGAACATGATCTCCGTCCGCCTGGACAGGGAGGTCGCACGCCAGGCCGGGAATGCGGCCTTGGCAGCGGCAACGGCAGCATCGACCTCGGCGATCGACGCGAAATCGACCTCTCGCGCGATCTCGCCGGTGGCCGGGTTGAAGACCGGCCCGCGACGGCCCGACGTGCCCGCCACGCGACGGCCACCAATCCAGTGCGGGACGATATCGGTCGGAGTGGACGGGCGAGCCATGTCCGGCTCGGCGGTCTGGGTCATCTTGTGGAACCTCGAATGGGCGCATGCCAGGCGACGATGTAGCTCGAACGATACCGCGCCGGACCAAATCGCCCGGCGGGAGGTCTACCCGGCCCCTGGCGCCCGGCCCTGCCCGCCCCATGGCGCGCGGCCCGGTGGAGGGCCCGGTGCAGGCGGCGCAGTCGTCTTGGTGGCGCCTAGCCGTGAACGGCCCCTCGCCCGGCCATGGCTCGTGGCGGCTAGCGCGTTCGCAATCGCCACGCGAGGCCGAGGCAACCCGCAATCAACACGGCAAGGATCAGCTGTTCCGCCCGGAACGGTCCGAGGACAACCGGATCGCGCCACGTGAAGGCAACGATGGCGCGCCCGGAACCCCACATCGCCAACGCTACGACCAGAGCGGAACCATCACGCTTCGAGAACGCCCGGCGACGCAGGGCCACGGTCATTGCGAGCAGGACGACGAGCGTGATGACGGACTCGTAGATCTGGGCCGGGTGCGATGGCAGGTACGCGGCCAGGCTGCTCCAGGGACCGTCCCCGAGATAGGCGGTCGCCCACGGGAGATCAGACGGCGACCCCTGGCCTTCGGCTGCCAGCGCTCCGGTCAGCTTGCCGAGGCCGAGGGCGACCAATGTCGGCAACGTTGCCGCGTGCATCCACCGATCGATCTGGGCATCCATGAGATCTGCGATGAACATCGCTCCCAGAATCGCGCCGGGCACCGCCAGACCGAGACCGAGACCTCCCTGCGTTGGATCGAGGATCGCAGCAGGGTGGGCGACGTAGTAGTCGACATGATTGAGTACGTAATCGACACGCCCGCCGAGAACGGCACCCGGGACCATCCCGAGGACCAGGAACGGAAGCTCGCCTGCCCGAAGGCTCGGCGGTGGGACGTACGGGCTCGCGGCGGGTGTCCGCCGGGCAACGCGCGCAAGCAGCAGCAAAGCAACAAAGAGCACCGCGACGATCGCCAGCGTCTGAATCCGGACGCTGACGTCGCCGAAATAGATGAGCGGGTCGAATTCGAACGTGATGACCGCAGGCATCAGGCAGGCCGGCGGGCGCGACGGTCGGCGATGGCGGTCACCCTCGGAGTGTAGCCGGGGCAGCGCTGCCGGGAATCACGAGGCGCCGGGGCAGCGCTGCCGGGAGTCACGAGGCGCGGGGGCAGCGCTGCGCGGAATCACGAGGCTCAGGATGCGCCGGCTACTTGACCTGCAGCTTGTCCACCAGCTCCTGGACAGCGGCGGCGGATCGCTGGAAGGCCGCGTTCTCGTCGGCCGTGAGGTTGATCTGGATGATCCGCTCCATGCCCTTCGATCCAAGGACGACCGGCACGCCGACGAACAAGCCGTCGACGCCGTACTCCCCGTCCAGACGTACCGCGCACGGAAGGACCCGCTTTCGATCGCGCAGGATCGCGTCGACCATCTCGTAGGTCGAGGCTGCGGGCGCGTAATAGGCGCTGCCGGCCTTGAGCAGGGCGACGATCTCGGCGCCGCCATTGGCCGTCCGATCAACGAGCGCGGCCACTCGCTCTGGGGTCATGAGTTCGGTGATCGGGATGCCGGCGACCGTTGAGTAGCGCGGCAAAGGGACCATCGTGTCGCCGTGGCCGCCGAGCACGAACGCGTGGGTATCCTCGACCGATACGCCCAGCTCCATGGCGATGAACGTCCGGAACCGAGCGGAATCGAGAACGCCGGCCATGCCGATGACACGCTCACGCGGAAATCCCGAGGCCTCCATCGCGACATGGCACATCGCGTCGAGCGGATTGGTCACGATGATCAGGATGCAGTTCGGCGAGTGTCTGACCGCCTGCGCCACCACGGACCGGACGATCCCGGCGTTCTTCGCGAGGAGGTCATCACGGCTCATGCCCGGCTGCCGGGCCAGGCCGGACGTCACGACCACGATGTCGGAGCCGGCGGTGTCCGCGTAGTCGTTCGTCCCCGTGATCCGGGCGTCGTGAGCCATAACGGGCGCCGCCTCGGCAAGATCAAGGGCCTTGCCCTGCGGGAGTCCTTCAACGATGTCGACGAGCACGACATCCGCGAGGCCCGCCTCGGCGATCCGCTGGGCAGTAGTTGCGCCGACATTGCCGGCTCCCACGACGGTGACTCTTGGGCGGTTCATGGGCTACTCCAGGTCTCCGATCCGTGATGCGGGTATGGCGCGGGCTCAGCCCTCGATGAGCGGAGTGCGCGGCATGCGCGGCGTGCCAGCGGCGTCATCGACCCGGACCGGGCCCGCATCTCGAACCTCGGGGCTGACGCCGTCTGTGTATGCGGCGAAGTTGGCGTGGAACATGGCCGCGATGCGACGTGCAGCCCGATCGTACTCGTCGGGATCGGACCAGGTCGTCCTGGGGAACAACACCTCGGTGGGGACACCGGGGACCTCGGTCGGGACGGCGACCCGGAAGATCGGATCTTCGATCGTCGGCACGTCGGCGAGTGCGCCGTTGATCGCGGCCCGGACCATGTTCCGCGTGTGATTGATGTTCATCCGCTGCCCCACGCCGTACGGACCGCCGGTCCAGCCCGTGTTCACGAGCCACACCGGGACGTCGAACTCCTCCAGCCGATCCATCAGCATGTGGGCATAGACGCCCGGATGCCGCGGCAGGAACGGCGCACCGAATCCGGCTGAGAAGGTCGCGGTCGGCTCCTTCACGCCGATCTCGGTTCCGGCGAGCTTGGCCGTGTAGCCGGAAATGAAGTGGTAGGCAGCCTGCTCGCGCGTCAGGCGCGAGATGGGCGGCAGCACGCCGAACGCATCGGCGGTCAGGAAGACCACGGTCCGGGGCGTTCCGGCGACCCCGTCCGGATCGGCGTTCCCGATGAACTCGAGCGGATAAGCGGCGCGCGTGTTCTCGGTGAAGCGCTCGCTGTCGAGGTTGAGAGCGCGCGTGATCGGGTCGATGTCGACGTTCTCGAGGATCGTCCCGAACCGCTTTGTGGCCGAGAAGATGTCCGGTTCGTACATCGGCGACAGCCGGATCGTCTTGGCGTAGCAGCCGCCCTCGAAGTTGAACGTGTACTCGGGACCCCAGCCGTGCTCGTCGTCTCCGATCAGGCTGCGCTGCGGGTCGGCGGAGAGCGTTGTCTTGCCGGTCCCGGAGAGGCCGAAAAAGACCACGGCGTCCCCGTCGCTCCCGACATTGATCGATGAATGCATCGGCAGGACGCCCTCGTCCGGCATGAGGTAGTTCATGACCGTGAACGCCGACTTCTTGATTTCGCCGGCGTACATCGTTCCGACGATGATGATCTCCATCCGCTTGAGATGGACCAGGATCGCCGTACCGCTCCGCGTTCCCTCGGTGGCCGGATCGGCCTGGAACGACGGGACGTTGATGATCGTGAAATTGGGCTTGAACGCAGCCAGGTCGGCCTGCGTCGGGTTTCGGAAGAGATTTCGGGCGAAGATGCTGGCCCAGGCGGTCTCCGTGTAGACCCGGAGGGACCGACGGTGGGCCGGGTGGGCTCCGATGAACAGGTCCTGGCTGAACAGGTCGCGCTCCTGCACGTAGGTCATGAGGCGTTCGCGCAGGCGGTCGTAGTGCACCTCCGAGATCGGGTGGTTGACCTCGCCCCACCAGACTTTGGCCTCGGATGACGGCTCGACCACGATGAACTTGTCCTTCGGGGACCGGCCAGTATGCAGGCCAGTTCGCACCACGAGCGGACCCTCGGCGGCGAGCAAGCCTTCGCTCTCGCGCAGGGCGAGCTCGTACAACTCCGCCGTCGAGAGATTGGTCCTGCCGGGTCGCGCGAGGCTGCGCGTCGATCCGGGAACGGTTGCCGTCGTCATGGTCATCGGTCTCCTCGGCGCAGACGACGGGCGACCACGCCCGGCCCGTCAGGGCTTCGAATCGACCGGCCGCGCGTCGGGCGGACCAGAGGCCCGCGAGAGTCGGCTTCCGCAGTCGCAACTATCGGCCAGATGGTAGCACTCGGGGGAAGCCACGGTTGCGAAATGGTTGCGAGCGCGCACCGCCGTCCGAGGCTCAGGCGTTGTCGAGCGCCTGGCCCAGGTCTCGCACAAGATCGGTGGCCGCCTCGATCCCGACCGACAGCCGGACGAGGTCGTCGGGCACCTGGAGCGATGTTCCCGCCACCGACAGATGGGTCATCTGGGCCGGGACTTCGATGAGCGACTCGACGCCACCGAGCGATTCGGCGAGGGTGAAGATCTTCGTGCCCTCGGCGACCGCGACCGCACGTTCTGTCGCCGTCCGGTGGTGTCGCCCGCCGGGAGCGGGGCGGAACGAGACCATGCCCGATCCGCCGCTCATTTGTCGCGCCGCGGTCACGTGCTGCGGGTGGGCGTGCGCGCCGGACGTCAGGCCCGGATGCCCGACCCAGGCGATGTCCTCACGAGCCGCCAGGAACGTGGCGACCGCCAGCGCGTTCTCGACGTGGCGAGCGACCCGCAGATGGAGGGTTCGAATCCCGCGCAGGACCAGGAAGCAGTCGAACGGTCCCGGGACGCCGCCCATCGCGTTCTGGAGGAAGCGGAGGCGCTCCGCGACGGCCACATCGCGGGTCACGGCAATGCCGAGGACCGTGTCGCTATGGCCGGCGAGGTACTTGGTCGCGGAGTGGAAGACGATGTCCGCCCCGTGGTCGAGCGGCCGCTGCAGTGCGGGCGAGGCAAACGTGTTGTCCACGACCAGGAGCGGGCGATCGGGTCCGCCCGCGTAACGGTCCCTGATCGCCTTGGCGGCCGCGGCGATGTCGATCACTTTGAGCAGTGGGTTGGTCGGCGTCTCGAACCAGACGAGACGCGTGTGCTCGGTCAGGGCCTCCCAGAGGGCGTCCGGGTCACCCGCGAGGTCCGCGTATCGGGCGTCGACGCCGTTGCCGCGTCGAACGCGTTCGAGATATCGGTAGGTACCGCCATATACGTCATCACCAACGACGACCTCGGTACCGGATGGCGCCAGCTCGGCAATGGCCGCGGTCGCCGCGGAACCCGAGGCGAAGGCAATGCCCTCCCCGCCGCCCTCGAGCGCGGCGACGGCCCGCTGCAATCGGTCCCGGGTCGGATTGACGGACCGAGCGTAGTCATACCCGCGACGCGGGCGGTTGACCCCGTCCTGGGCGTACGTGCTGGTCTGGTAGATCGGTGGCGAGACGGCCCCCGTCAGCTCATCGGGCTCGGCACCCGCGTGAACGGCGAGGGTCTCGAATGCCAGACCGGGGTCCTGATCGTCAGCGCGCATCGTCCGCATCATCGCACCGTCGAGGCTCGTGGGCGACGCTGTGCTCGTTCCGGGTCAACCTGAGGCTGGCGCACACACGAATTTATTGCTACTCTGGACTCGCACGTTATTCAGCCACAGCGTCCCGGTCGTCCCGGGCACCCACGAGGTCCGTCCGCGATGTTTGCGCAACGTCTTCGGGTCTGGAAGACCGTCTTCAACACCGCGAACCTCCCGGCGGGCATGACCACGCCACCCGACGCGGTGAGCAAGTGGCTGGTGATCACGCGGGCTGCCGTCTTCTCGATGACCGTGACCTCGGGGCTCATCGGGGGCCTCCTGGCCATCGGTGCCCAGCAGCTGACCGCTGAAGTCGCCGTCAACTGGGCACTCCTCGGGTTGGCCATCGTCGGCCTCGTGGTCGCACACGCGGCGAACAACATGATCAATGACTACTTCGATCTCGAGGGCGGTGTCGACACGGACGACTACGTCCGGGCGCTGTACGCACCCCACCCGATCCTGTCCGGCTGGGTGACCAAGCGGCAGCTCGGGGCTGCGATCCTGCTGGCCAATGCCATCGACCTCGCGATCATGCTGTTCCTGGTCTCGCAGCGTGGCCCGCTCGTGGCGGCCTTTGCGCTCGGCGGGCTGTTCGTGTCGGTGTTCTACGTCGCGCCACCGATCCGCCTGAAGCACATCGGCCTCGGCGAGCCCGGCGTGTTCGTGGTGTGGGGACCGCTGATGGTCGTCGGAACGTTCTTCATCGCGACCGGCGAGATCCCGGGCTGGGCCTGGGTTGCATCGCTCCCGTACGCGATCCTGGTTACGACCGTCCTGTTCGGCAAGCACATCGACAAGATCGACGCCGACACGAAGAAGGGCGTCCGGACGATGCCCGTGCTGCTGGGCGACGCCCGCGCGCGACTCGTGGCCCAGGTCCTGATGGTCGCGTTCTACCCGATCGTCATCGGTGCAGTCCTCGCGGGTTGGATCGGGCCATGGGTCCTGCTCGTCATCCTGGGCATCCCCCGCCTGTTGTCCGTCCTCCGGACGTTCAACGCGCCACGACCCGACGTTGCGCCGCACAGCTACGTGGGCTGGCCGCTCTGGTTCGTCGGCGCCGCATTCATCCACACGCGACGCGCCGGTGGCCTGCTGGTCCTGGGGCTGCTCCTGAACGCGTTCCTGCCGATCACGCTGCCCTGGCTATAGGCCTCGACAGGCCGCGTCGGCGGCCGCTGCTTCCGCGGCCGCTGCTTCCGCGGACCGATGATTCATCGTCCACGGATCAGCGACTTGCAATCCGCAACTCGCGAGTCAGCGGTGGGCGAGGTATTCGAGGACGTCGAGTTTCGTGAGCACACCAGCCGCACGCCCGGCGCGCACCGCGAGGGCGGCCGGGCTGCCGCCCGCGAGGAGGGCGAAGGCCTCGTCGAGTGACGCCTCGACGGCGACCGTCGGGAGCGGACGATCCATGACCTCGCCGATCGTCCGTTCGACGATCTCGGGATTTCGGTAGGCGCGATCCAGGAGCCCCTGCTCACTGACCGACCCAACGATACCCTCGAGCGCATCGCCGTCGGCGTCCTGCGACACCGGCAGCTGGCTGATACCGAACCGTTGCAGGGTGTCGATCGCCTCGCCGACCCGGTCCGTCGTACGAGCCAGAACGACGGCCGGCAGATCAGCACCGCCCTGACGATCGGCAAGAAGCTGGGCGACCCGAACCACAGCCCCGGTGGTCGCCATGAGCCCGTTGGCGCGCATCCACTCATCGTTGTAGAGCTTCGAAAGGTACGACCGGCCGCCGTCGGGAAGCACCACGACCATCACGGCGCGCTCGACGGCCGCGGCGCCCTGCGCCATGACCCGTCGCGCTTCATCGAGTGCGGCGACAACCGCGGTCCCGCACGATTCGCCCGCCAGGATCCCTTCCTCACGAGTGATCCGACGGGCCATCAGGAACGCGTCACGGTCCGAGACGCGGACCCAGCGATCGACGACCGACGGGTCGTGCGTACCCGGCATGAAGTCCTCTCCCACACCCTCGGTCAGGTACGGGCGGGCGACGTCGCCGGAAAGGATGCTGCCTTCCGGGTCCGCGCCGATGATCTGGATCGCGGCACGCTTCGACTTCAGGTAGCGCCCGATCCCCGAGATGGTTCCGCCGGTCCCCGCACTGGCGACCAGATGGGTGATTCGGCCCTCGGTCTGGTCCCACAGTTCGGGGCCGGTGGTCCGTTCGTGAGCGGCCGGGTTCTCGGCGTTCCAGTACTGGTCCGGCTTGAACGCCCCGGGGATGTCCCGGGCCAGCCGCGCTGCCACGGAGTAGTAGGACTCCGGCGATGCGGGCTCGACGTTCGTTGGGCACAGGACGACCTCGGCGCCATAGGCGCGAAGAAGCGCCTGCTTTTCGGGCGATTGCTTGTCGGCCATCACGAAGATGCAGCGATAGCCCTTCAGAACCGCGGCGATCGCCAGCCCGTGGCCGGTATTGCCCGATGTCGGCTCGACGATCGTGCCACCGGGCTTCAGGAGCCCGGCGCGCTCGGCTGCCTCGATCATCGGCAACCCGATCCGGTCTTTGACCGACCCGCCGGGATTCATGGCCTCGAGCTTGGCGAGGATGAGCGGCTGCGCGGCCTCCGGACCGAGATCCCGCGTGACGCGGGTCAAGCGGACGAGCGGCGTTCCGCCAACGAGGTCGAGGATGGACTCGGCGTAGTGCATGGCGGGAGTGTAGAACGGGCGCCCGGCTATCGGCCGACCTCGTATCCCGCTATCGGCCGGCCGGGGGACCGGCAATGCGCTCAACGGCGATCGCGTCGGCGACCGATCTGCTGGAACGATGTCCGGTCAGTGCAGCGAGGAACGGCTCGCGGGCGATGCTCAGGAGTTCGACATCCGTCGTCGCACGGACGGTCGCGGTTCGTGGGATGTCGCGGACGAGAGCGATCTCGCCGAAGAATTCGCCCGTACCCTCATCGCGAACGTGTCGGCCGCCGACCGTCACCTCAACGGTCCCGGACACGATCATGTGGAACCGATCGCCCGCCTCACCCTCGGTGATGATCGCGCTTCCGGCCTTGGCGGTCCAGGCGTTGGCTCCACCGGCCAGGCGCTCGACGACAGCAGGGGACAGCGGCGCGAACATCGGCACTCCGCGCAGTGCGGCAAGCCACGCGTCAGGAACGACGACGCCGGTGTCGATCGAGCGCAGGCCACGCCACGTCAGGAGGGCGATCGCGGGCATGATCAGGCCGGCCACGATCAAGGCACGCTGTGGCCCGAGAACGAGCACGAGAACCGGCGCCGCAAGAGAGCCAATCGCGAGGGCCGCCATCTGGAGGCCCTCGAGAACACCGAGAATCCGTGCCAGAACATCGTCGGTGCAGACGCGCTGGAGCAGGGTCCGACCGGCCGCGTCGAGGATTGCCCGGCCCGCACCGGCGATGGCAACGAAGCCGAAGGCCAGGGCCGTCTGTGGCGCAATGCCGATGCCGACGAGCGGCAGTCCCCACAGGACGAGCCCGAGCAGCAGGGGCCCGGCCAGCCGCCGACGACCGACCAGCGCCAGCCCTCCGATCGAACCGATCAGTCCGCCCGCTCCGATCGCCGACACGAGGAAGCCGGCGCCGCCTTCGCCGATCTTGAGGAGGTCAATCGCGAGCATCACGCTCAGGACATCAATCGCACCCCACAGAATCCAGGCCGACGCAACGACGGCCACGACCAGCCTCGGGGCCGGCTCGGAGATGAGGGTCCTGATTCCGTCGAGCGCGGCCGCTGTTGCCGGTTTGTCGACAGGGACGACGGGCGACCCGGGCTCGACGACCAGCCCGAGCATGAGGACCGCCGAGCCTGCCAGCAGGAGGCCGAACACGAGGAAGACGGCACCGGCGTTCACGGTCGCAAGGACGATGCCGGCGACGGCCGGCCCGACCAGGATCGCGAGCCCTTCGATCGAGCCGGCCACAACGTTCGCGGCCGTCAGCTCATCCGGGCGTTGGGCGACGTGCGGGAGCAGGGCGCCTTGCGCGGGGCGAGTGAGCACGATCGATGCGGAGGCTGCCGCAGCCAGGACATAGACGACCAAGGCGGGTGCCTCGGACAGCAGCGCCGCCGCAGCCGTGAGCATCGCGACGGACTGGATCGCGTACGAGGCGACCAGGACACGGTGGCGTGGGAATCGATCGCCAGCCGTTGCCGCAAACGGCGCGATCAGGGCTGCCGGGATCAACATCACGAGCGCAACGATGCCCGCCTCGGCAGTACCGCCACGCTTATACGCGTAGACGAGAATTGCGATCCACGTCGCGTGCTCGGCCATCGTGAAAATGGCGAATCCGGCCGCGATCCGTCGAAGCGTGCCGTTGCGGAAGACCGCGCCGAGAACGGCTCGCCTCATCGAGCGCCCGGACCCGGCCGAGATTCGGGAGCGGTCCGATGGCGTTCGATTCTCGATCGACGAGCACGGGGCAGCATTCCAGGGTGATCAGTTCGCAGGCGGGTCGGTCCTGCCTTTGGCCATCTCGACGACCGCGTCGCTGGCGTCGTCGGGCTTCGCATCGTCGCTCGCGTCGTCGTCCGGGTCGGCCGGCGCATCGGTTGATCGGCGGTGCCGATAGACGAGGAGCAGGAATGCCCCCAGCCCGAACAGAATCGACATCAGCTGAGCTGTGGCAATCCCACTCACGAACCAGTTGCCGGTGCGAAGGTTCTCGAGAAGAAATCGAACCACCGCGTACCACATGAAGAAGATCAGGATCTGATCACCGGGCCGAAGCGGGTATGGCCGCCGCCGCGACAGCCAGATCAGGAACGTTGCACCCAGAAGGCCCGAAACAGACTCGTACAGGAAGAGCGGCTGGAAGGCGGTCGTTGCTTCCGGGAACGTTGCGCATGGGTAGGCCGCGACACGGTGGGCGCAGTCGATCGCGATTCCCCACGGGAGATTGGTCGGCGGGCCGTACAGCTCCTGGTTGAAGAAGTTCCCCCAGCGCCCGACGGCCTGCATCGTGAACAGGGCGGGGGCGACGATGTCCGCCCAGACCCAGCCGGAAATTCGGTGATACCGGACGAGCCCGATGAAGGCGATGACCCCGGTGATCAGGCCGCCGTACACGCCCAGGCCTGAATATGGCGGCAGGACGATCTTCAGCAGGTCATGTTGATAGAGGGCCCATTGATCGATGACGTGGTAGAGCCGACCGCCCACGAGCGCGGCGATCGCGATCACGATCAGGCCGTTCCCGACGATCTCCGGGTCCTGGCCGAACCGTCGCGCCTGACGAACCAGGACGGTGTAGCTGGCGAAAAGACCCACGGCATACGCAATGCCGTACCAGTACACCGGCAGTGGTCCGATGTGGAAGGCGATCGGGTCGACGAAGAAGTTGATCATGGCCCCGGAGTGTACGCGGCCCGTCGTTCACCGTAGACTCGCGCCAATGCGTCATCTTCGAGGGACATCCTGATGGCCGAGTTTCAATGGTGGCTGTTGCTCGTTGGGCTCGTGGCCGGAGGCGGAATCGTGGCCGTTGTCTACCTCGACGGCTCGCGGCGCGAGCAGGACCTCGAGGTCGGTGAAATGCCGGCCGAGGCAGCGTGGATCGCCGATCGACTAGCAGCGACGGGCAGCTCGGTCGATGATTCGGCCATCGAGCAGGTCCTCCGAGAGCACCGGGCCTACCGCGCCGAGTTGCCCCCGGATCATGTCGTTTCGACGGATAACCTCGCCGGCACGTAGGGCGCAATCGAGCGGCCGGCCTGGCTAGTCCTTCGCGGGCGGGGCCGGGCGAATCGGACGGCGCTCGAATGGCGTCGAGAACACGACATCCGTCTCGGTCGTGAAGACGTGGCGAGTCGTCTGAACAGCGCGGATGACACGCTCAAGATCATTGGTGTCGCGTGCGCGCACCTTGAGCAAATAGTCCGCTTCGCCGGTGATGTGGTGACAGGCTTCGATCTCCGGGATGGCGGCGAAATCGCCGGTGAGATCTGTTGCCACCGTCCCTGGCGACTGGGTGACCCAGGTGAAGGCCAGGATCGCAAGACCGATGGCGTCGGCCGAGACGCGAGCCGAGTAGCCGGTGATCACGCCCCGCGCCTCGAGCTTCTTGACCCGCTCGTGAGCAGCCGGCCCGCTGATGCCGACCGCGGCCCCCAGTTCCGCGTACGGGCGCCGGCCGTCCTCCTGGAGTAGCTCGAGGAGCCCGGCGTCGATGCGATCCAGCGATGTCTTGTTTGGCATTGCCTCATTCTCGTAAGCACTTAGGCTTGCATGCCTAATCACATTAGGCTATCATTCGCTGTATCAGGTCAATCTGGTGTCGGGACCCGTCGCAAGGGCGACGGGATCGAGCGGTCAGCCGCAGATCCAACGGCACGCGGGCAATCGCAGGTACCAATCATGTTTGCAGCATCCGGGTTCGGAATTATCGCCCTCTTCTCTGTACTCAGCACCATCCTGGGCGAGGATCGTCGCCGATCCGCAGACCCCAATCGAGCGGCCAGCTACTTCAGCCGCTGGATCCGCTGATCGACGGATCGGCCGCAACGGACGTTCACCACGGCCTCCGGGTAACCCGGGGGCCGTTTTCCATTCCCTCGGTTACCCGTCTGCGCTGTTCGGTGAGGCGTCGTCGGTTCCCGACGACGCCTCGCGGCCTGCGTCGGCGGGCGGGGAGGCTGGCGGATCGATGAATTCCGGGGCAGCCGTGTGCCAGGCTGCGTCCGCGTCTGCCGGATTTGACCCGATTGATACCGAGCCCACGAGGGTCAGGCCACCCAGCACGATGCCCACACCCCCGCCGAGTGCCAACGGCCAGTGCCACAGGAGGATCGTGTAGGTCGCAACGCCGATACCAACCCCGAGAGCCGCGATGATTGCTCGCAGATCCGGCATCGTCAGCCCAGCACGGAAACGCCGATGGCGCGGCCGACGAGGTAGGTGACGATCGCTGCCGCGGCGCCGAGGCCGACTTGCCGCGCCCCGGAGAACAGCAGGCTGCGGCCCGTGAGGAGGGACACGCCCGCACCGACGACGAACAAGGCGGCGAGTGAGGCACTGGCCGCCACAACGAACGCCCCGAATCCCGAACCGACGAGATAGGGCAACACCGGCACCGCGGCCCCGATGGCAAAGGCGACGAACGACCCGATCGCCGCTCCCCAGGGCGACCCGAGTTCGTCGGGGTCAAGGCCAAGCTCCTCACGGACGAGCGTGTCGAGGGCGTGAGCGGGATCGGAGAACATCCGGCGCGCGATCGTTCGTGCTTCGTCCGGCGTGAATCCCTTGGCCTGGTAGACCGCTGCGAGCTCGGCCTCTTCTTCCTCGGGCATGGCTTCCAATTCGGCCCGTTCGAGCGCGATCTGGCGCTCGAACAATTCGCGTTGCGACTGCATCGAGATGTACTCACCGGCCGCCATCGAGAACGCCCCGGCGAGGAGTCCGGCGATTCCCGCCAGGAGGACGAAGTTCCCCGCGCCGATGGCCACATTCGCACCGGCCACGCCCATCACGAGGGCAAGATTCGACACCAGCCCATCGGAAACTCCGAAGATCACGGCCCGCAGGGTGCCCGACCGGCTCGAGCGGTGCCAGCGTTCCCGGGCCGCGATCTGACCCGGCTCCGAAACGTCGAAGGACATGGCCGCGTGCTCACCTGCCGCAGCGCTCACCGTCGCGCGGGCCTCATCGGTCGTCGTCGAACTGATCGCTACGCTCGTGCTGCCGGATCCGCCCGAGCCATCGCGACCCACGGCAGTGCCGGATCGGCGGGAACCGCCGCTGTGCGCACCGGACAAGGTCTTCCAGATCTCCGCGTGCTCACGCTCGTCGGCGGCGATGGCTTCCACCTCGGGCGTGGTCTGCGTCGAGTAGATCTCGACTTCGTCGCCCTCGAGCGCCTGGACCAGATCGCGAACGGCGTGCGTACCGAAGACGCGTGCGATGGCAATGATCGCTCGAACCCGAAAACCCGGCCGCGTCGGCTCCGGAACGTGCGCCCCGCGCTCGGTCAGCCGGCGCGCCCATACATCCGCATGCCGACGCTCGTTGTCGGCGATCCGGCGGAAGGCCGCCGCGCGAACCGGATCGCGCTCGATCCGGGCAAGGGCGACATACAACTGGATCGCGTCGCGCTCGAGTCTGAGATTCTCGAGGCTCTGCGTGCGATCGGCGTCGGTCATGGACCAAGCGTAGCCGGAAGCGGGCCTCGCGGGTGCCAACGGCGCGTTTGCGGGCGCCACGGGTGCGTTTTGGAAACGTTTGAGCAGCGCACTCGCCGCAATCGGACGCGCATTCGCGGCGGTCGCACGGCGCTACACTCCGGATAATGACCGCGACCCTCCTGCCGCCACTTCGCTGGCTCTCGACGGCCGATGTCCTTGAAGCCATGCCCGGCATCGACGAACGCCTCGACCTCGCCGAGCAGACGATGACGGCGCTCGCAACCCCCGGCGGGTTCGAGCTCCCGCCCAAGATCGCCATCCATCCCCGCCCGGACGCGTCGTTCATCCATGCCATGCCGGCCATGCTCCGAGGCAAGGACCTGTTCGGTGATCTGGTCGGCATGAAATGGGTCGCCGGATTCGCCACGAACACGGAGATCGGCCTGCCCGGAATCAGCGCGCTGGTGATCCTCAACGATCCAGCCACCGGGATCCCGATCGCGATCCTCGATGGCGGGCCGATCACGGCCCAACGGACCGCCGCGGTTTCAGGCGTCGCCGTCCGCCACTTCGGTCCGGTCGTCACCGGTCGCCCGGTGCGGGCGACGATCATCGGAGCGGGCGTTCAGGGATGGTCCCACCTGCCGGTGTTCGGGCACCTCCTCCCCGGCCTCGACCTCCACCTGTTCGATCCCGACGTACGCCGATCGGAGAAACTCGCCTCAGCCGCCCGCTCGATGAGCGAGATCGGGTCGGTCACCGTTCATGCCGCCGCGCGGGATGCCGTCGAGGGCTCGGATGTCGTGCTGACGGCCGCGGCGTTCGGTCCGCCGGACGAGCGTCAGCGGATGACCAATGACTGGCTCGCGCCGGGCGCCACCGTCATTCCGATCGACTACGCCACGTACTGCGCGGCCGAAGTTGCGCATGACGCCGCGCTCTTCCTGGTCGACCACCGGGAGCAGTTCCTGGCCAACCGCGAGGTCGGCAATTTCGAGGGCTACCCGGAACCCGACGGGATGCTGGGCAAGGCGATCCTCGACGCGACGCCGAGGCCGCCGGGCCGGGTCGTGATTACGGCGCTTGGCGTCGGCCTGTCCGACGTGGTCTTCGCCCAATCCATCCTTCGCACCGCGCAGGCCGCCGGGCTGGGCGCGGAGTTGCCGCGCTGAACCCGAACATCCAGGAGGCTTGATCGTGCGTGTCCTCGGCTGGGCCGTGAAAGGCCTCGTGGCTGTCGTCGTGGTCGCCGTGGTCGGCGTGGTCGCCCTTCTCGGTTCGATCACCGGGCGAGGCCTCGCCCAGACCAGTGGCTCAATCCGTGTTCCGGGGCTTCATGCCGCGGTCAGCGTCGGTCGCGACGAGCACGGGATCCTCGAGATCGTGGCCGACGACCCGCACGACTTGTTCGTGGCGCAGGGCTATGCACACGCCCAGGAGCGCATGTGGCAGATGGAGGTCTGGCGGCATATCAGCAGCGGGCGCCTGTCCGAGCTGTTCGGTTCCGTGAGCCTTGAGCAGGATCGATTCATCCGGACGATCGGCTGGCGGGAGGCCGCCCAGGTGGACCTCGATGCGATGCCGCAGGACGCGCGCGACGCTCTTGCCTGGTACGCGGACGGCGTGAACGCCTGGATTGCAGATCAGCACGGATCGTTCTCCCTCGCCTCGGTCATCACCGGGCTTCGGACGGGCGCGGGCGGCCTCGACGGGTACACGCCGGAACCATGGACCGCCCTCGACTCCGCAGCGTGGGGCAAGGTCCAGTCGTTCAACCTGGGCGGGAACATGGACACCGAGATCTTTCGGCTCCTCGCCGACGCCCAACTTGGCGACCCGGCCCTCACGGATTCACTGTTCCCGGCCTACGACGTGAAGGCGCCCGTGATCACCCCGTCGGGTCTCCAAGGTTCAGGCGGAGCCGGCGCCAGCGCTTCGACGACCGGAGCGGCTCCGGGAGCGGAAATCTCTACCGCGAGCGCGCACCGGATGATTGCTCCAGACGCCGCCGCAGGTTGGGCGGCCATGGCGGCAACCGGCTCCTCGATCCTCGCACTTGCCGGGCTCGACGGGGCCTCGGGCCTCGTGGGCGATCACGGAATCGGGTCGAACAACTGGGTCGTGTCCGGATCGAAATCGGCCTCGGGTGGCGCGCTCCTCGCGAACGACCCGCATCTCGGCTTGACCGAGCCGTCCGTGTGGATCATGAACGGATTGCACTGTCGCGAGGTCAACGCATCGTGTCCTTACGACGTGGCGGGTGTGTCCTTCCCGGGTGTTCCGGGCGTGATCCTCGGCCACAACGCCCGGATCGCCTGGGGTGCGACCAACGTGGGGCCGGACGTCCAGGACCTGTTCCGCGAGACCGTGGATCCGGCCGACCCGACCCACTACCTCTACAAGGGTGTTTCAACGCCGTTCGAGACCCGGACC
>JAYWFP010000211.1:0-3937 GCA_043778745.1 Chloroflexota bacterium | reverse complement strand
ACGACGCACTTGCCAGACTCGATATCCGGGCGTTCCTCGAAGCCCGTGGCGTCGCGTTGGGCAAGACGGTGGGCCCGAACGAGATCAGGTTCAACTGTCCGTTCCACGAGGATCAGAACGCTTCGGCCAACGTCAACACGGTCAAGGGCCTGTGGTCCTGCCACGGCTGCAACGCGGGCGGATCCGCGATCGACTTCCTGATGAAGCAGGGCATGGACTACAAGGAAGCCCTGACCGAGATCGGCGACTTCGCCGGGTTGCCGCCGCCGTCCGTGGGCCGGCGCACCAACGGCGCCGCGGGCCATGCCACGCCCGCCGCTCGCCCGTCAGCCGATATGGCCGCCAAGGTCAAGGACTGGCACGAGGCGGCCCTGCGGAACACGAACCTGATGACGTGGTTCCACGACCACCGCGGGTTCACCGACGCGACCATCGTGGAACGCTTGCTCGGATGGGACGGTCAGCGGGTGACCATCCCCATCCACGACGAGAAGGGCAAGCTGCTCAACGTCCGGCGCTACCTTCGGGACGGCAAGGGCGACGCGGGAAAGATGCTCTGGTTGAGGTCTGGTGCAGAGTCCGTGCTGTATCCGCTGACCGTGCCCCTGGCGGGCGAGATGGTCTTGGTCGAGGGCGAGTGGGACGCGATCCTGATGCACCAGCAGGGGTTCGTGAACACCCTGACCGTGACCTCGGGCGCCGGGATCTGGCACCCCCATTTCACGCCCCTGTTCGCGGATCGCAAGGTCACCATCATCTACGACAACGACGAGGCCGGACGCAAGGGCGCCGCCCGCGTTGCCGCCATCCTGTCGCCGGTCGCAGATGTTCGGATCCTCCAGATCCCAAATCTCCCGGCCAAGGGTGACGTCACCGACTTCTTCGTGGAGCAACAGCGCACCGCGACCGAACTGACCGACCTGATCGCCGACTCGACGCCGTACGTTCTGGCCACATCGATCGTGGTCGACGACACCGATCCGGTCGCCGTCCCGCTGTACCGGGCCTCCGACGCCCGCTACCGGGGCCAGAAGCTCGAGCTATCGGTCCTCCTGTCGGGCAAGACGATGACGCCCTACACCGTTCCGTCCGAGTTCCTTGTCACCTGCGATATGAGCAACAAGCGGTTCTGCCCGGTCTGCCCGATGCAGGCCGTGTCCGGTCGGCGCGAGGTCAAGGTCGCCGCCAGCGATCCAGCCGTCCTGTCGCTCATCAACGTGACGACCGCGTCGCAGTACACCGCGATCAAGGAACTGGCCAAGGCGGTGCCCCAATGCAACCGGCCGCAGATCGAGATCAAAGCCAGTACCAACATCGAGGAACTGCGGCTCATTCCGGAGCTCGACAGCAAGGCCGCCGAGGGCGAGACGGAATACGTCAGCCGCACCGGGTTCTTCATCGGCCACGGGCTGCTCCCGAACCGGAGCTACCGGATGATCGGCTATTCCCACCCGAGCCCCAAGACGCAGGCCACCGTTCACCTGTTGGCCGAGGCCATCCCGTCGCAGGACAACGTCAGCGCGTTCGCCCTGACGCCCGAGATCAGCGACCAGTTGCGACCGTTCCAGGTCGCGCCCGGGCAAGCCGTCGAGGCCAAGTTCCGAGAGCTGTACGACGACTTCCGGATGACCGTCCACCGGATCCAGGACCGCTTCGACATGCAGATCGCGTACGACCTCGTCTGGCACAGCGCGATCGGGTTCACCTTCAACGGGGCCTACGTCCGGCGCGGCTGGGTCGAGGCGATGGTCATGGGCGACTCCGGCCAGGGCAAGACCGAGATGGCGATGGCCCTGCTCGCGCACTACCGGATGGGCGAACGGATCCAAGGCGAGCAATCGTCCACGGCTGGCCTGATCGGCGGGCTCGAGAAGATCAGCGATACATGGATGCTGTCGTGGGGCCGGATCCCGCTCAACGACAAGCGTCTGTTGGTCATCGACGAGACGCAGGGCCTGAAGGCCGAGTCGATCGAGTCGATGTCGGACGTCCGGGCTACCGGCGTCGCGGAGATCACGAAGATCAGGACCGAGAAGACCAACGCCCGCTGCCGAATCGTGTGGCTGGCCAACCCGGTCACCGGCCTGACCCTCGCGCAGCACAATCAGGGGGTCCTGTCGATCAAGGAACTGTTCAAGAAGCCGGAGGACATTCGGCGTCTCGACTTCGCGATCGCGGTTGCCTCGGCCGACGTCGACTTCGCTCGATCGATCAACGTCCGCCACGACGCCGCCACGGCTCCCCGGTTCGGGTCGGAGTCCTGCCGCCTGCTCGTGTTGTGGGCGTGGAGCCGCCGGGCCGACCAGATCGAGTTCACGTCCGGGGCAATGGACGCGATCCTGGCCTCCGCGACCGACATGGGCCGGCGCTACCACCCATCCATTCCGCTCGTCGAGCCATCTGACCAGCGACTCAAGCTAGCCCGCCTGTCCGTCGCCGCTGCGGCCCGGGTCTACTCGACCGACCAGACCGGCGAGCGAGTCATCGTGGCAGCCGAGCACGTCGCCTTCGTGGTCGCTTTCCTCGATCGGATCTACTCGGCCAGGGCGATGGCCTACGACGAGTACAGCCAGTCGATGATGAAGGGCGAGACGCTGAACAGCGACGAGATCGACGAGGTCACCATCGAGATCCGTGGCTGGACCAACAGCGACGACGCCATCTCGTTCCTCCGGACGGCCAGCATCTTCCGCAAGACGGACCTGACCGACGGGCTCGACTGGACCGATTCCTATACACGCGAGCGGCTGAAGTTCCTGACCGGCCACCGGCTGATCCGGACCACCCGGAACGGCTACTTCAAGACCCCCGCGTTCATTGTCCTGCTCCGTTCGCTGTCGAACGGCGAGGACCAGATCCCCGACCGGGAAGGAGCGCCGTTCTGATGAGCAGAGAAGGAGGCGACGAATGACCCGCCCGGAGCCGTTTGGGGCATGGACGGGGGTTGATCTGGCCCGCCCCGGCTCGGAGGTCTGCGTTTGCGCGTGTCACCCGCAGGGGCATCCCGTTCGAGCCGAAGCGGAAGCCGGCACCCTTGAACCGCATCGCCATCGCTACGCCCTCGTCCCGGTCTGGACGAAGGACGGATCAGCCATCGACTCGTGGTGGTGGTGTACCGATCATCCGACCGGAGAATGGGCCAAGATCGAGGACGAGCCCGACGCTCCCGCTCCCCTCGATGGGCTGCGAACGGCGCTACGGCTGATGGCCTCGCAATGGGAGGAAGGTGCGGGCAGCGATCCGAGTCATCCGGCGATGACGAAGGTGTGGCGGCAATGCGCCTATGAACTTCTGACCGCCCTCCGAGACGAAGGAGAGACGACGTGAGCGTTCTACGCGACCAAGTTATCCGTGAGATGACCGTGGCACCGGGCTGGAACAAAGAGGACGCGACCGCGCTCCTTGACGCGCTGCTGGCCGAAGCCGCTCCCCCTCCCCTCGATGGGCTACGGGCCGTGATTGCGGCGGTTCCTCAGCGTCAGTCGAACACCACGGACGGGGATTGTCTCGCCGCCGCGATCTCCACGATCACGGGCCTCGACGTTCCGAACTTCATCGAGTCTCCGAAGTGGCACACGCTCTACCGGGACTGGCTCCGAGAGCGTGGGTGGGCGTTCACCGACGACGACGGCTCCCGGCCGATGCTCGGGTTCTCCGTCGCTGTTGGCGGCAGCCCGACCTTCCCGTTCGCCAACCATGCGACCGTGGCCCTCGACGGGATCGTCGTATGGGACCCCAGCCCGAACCGTGACGAGCCCGGCCGATCGTTCACGCCGCGCCAGTTCTGGCCGGTGTTTCGCCTCGCCTCCGGGCGTCCGGTCTATGACCCGTGGGCGTCGGAGGCCAGCATGTTCGAATACCGGAACCGAATGGCCGCGCTGTTCGGCGGGGCGGCCATTCGAGCGTCCCTCCGAGACGAAGGAGAGACACCGTGACC
>JAYWFP010000210.1:0-3942 GCA_043778745.1 Chloroflexota bacterium | reverse complement strand
CGCCCTGGAGCACGAGGTCCGCGGTCGCCGGCTTGGGCGAGGTCGGGCCGGTCGACTCCTCGGCGGTCGCGCCGGGCGCGGTCGTCGGTGCGCTGGTCGGAGCGATGCTGGCTCCTCCGCCGCATGCCGCGAGCACGACGGCCGTCGCGAGGGTCAGGGCGCCGACGCGAAACGGTCGGTCGATCGTCACTCGGTTGTTCCTCCATGTGATGGGAGTCGCACATCTGCGGCTCTGGCAGTTCCTGCCGACGTTGATAGCGACAGGCTGGTCGCCCGCGATCAACCGTTGGTCGGTACCGCGTTAACAGGGCGTCAACGGTGTATCGATCCCGATGCGCCCTCGCCCCGGGTCCGCGCATTGCGGCCTTCGTGCCACACTCCGCTCGTGCCCGCACCTCGATCGATCGCGCCAGCCCGGTCCGCGCCCGTCGGTGCTGTCGTCGATATCGGGGCGTACTCCGTCCATTTGCTGGTAGCCGAGGTCCACGGCCACAGCCTCATCCCGATCGCTGACGAGTCGGTGACACTCGGGCTTGGTGCCACGGTGGACGCCCGGGGCGAAGTGGGAGCGGAGGCGGCCCTGGAGCTGGCGAGCGTCCTCGAGCGATATGACGGATTGGCTCACCATCACGGAGCAACGACGCTGGCAGCAGTCGCCACGGATCCCCTTCGCCGGGCCGCCGACGGCGCCGCCGTCGTTGCGGCGATCGGCCGCCGGATCGACGTCGAGGTCCAGATCCTGCGACCCGACGAAGAGGCATTGCTGGCGCTCCTCGGGGTCCAGGCAGGAAAGCCCATCCGACGCGAAACCGTTCTCGTCGACGTCGGCGGCGGCAGTAGCGAGATCCTCGTCATCGGACCGTCCGGCGACCCGGTGATCGAGGGCCTGGCGCTCGGTGCCGCGCGCCTGAGCCAGACGAACATCGCCGGGCCGGCGCCAACGGCGCGCGAGATGGACGCGATGCTTGGCGTTGCACGTGCCCTCCTCGCGGGTGCGCCGGATGGGCTGCCGGTCGACCTCGTGGCGGTCGGGGGAACGGCCTCGAACCTGCTCAGAATCGGACCACCGCTTGCGCGCCGCGTGTTGTACACCCGAAGAATTCGGGACGCACTCGCCCTCCTCGTTGATCGGACTCCCGAAGAGATCGCCGCGAGGTTCGGGGTGAAGCTATCGCGTGCCCGGGTGCTGCCGGGTGGGGCTGCGATCCTGCTGGCCGTGGCGGAGCGCTACGGACGCGATCATCTCCGGGTCTCGGAGCACGGACTCCGGGAGGGGCTCATCCTCGCCTCCGTTCATGCCGGCCCCGGTTGGCGAACCGATCTGGCCTGGTTGGCGCACGGTTGGTCGCGCTGACTCCAACGCCTTGCGGACCGTTGCCGGACCCGCGGGAACGTGGCGTCAGATCCCGCCGATCAACCGGGCAACGCGACGTCGCCCGTCCGACCCGGTGACGCGGCGCCAGGCGGCAGGAACACGGGCCCGGGCCACCGCGATCCGCTCCTCGAGCATCAGCGCGAACCGCTCGATCGCGGCAACCTCGCCGGTTTCGACGGTCGCGGGCAATGCCGTCAGATAGTCACGCAGCCAGGCCGACGCCACCGCAGCATCATTCATCGCACCGAGCGCATCCTGGAGATCGACAAGTGATTCGGCGATGGCCGCGGTCGCTGCGCCGGTGACCGGATTCACGACCTGAAGCAGGTCCCGAAGGCGCTTGACCTGCAACCGCAGTTCGTGAAGCGTGTCCAGATCAGCGGTTTCCAGGATCGGCCGCCAACCGACCAGGCCCTCGAATCTCGACCAGATCCAGCCACCGAGTTCGTCCGACAGGCGTCGCGGGCCCGGGGGCGAAACCGGGGCGACGTCGCCGCCCGGGCTCTGCACGAAGTCGGCAAACAACCCGATCAGGCGGCGATGACGAACGCTCGCGAATTCGGCGACAAGCACAGCCAGCGCCAGGGTGCGGCGCTTCTCGACGGCAGCCCGAAGCGCTTCAATCGTCGCGCGATCCTCGGCGTCGAGTTCCTCAAGGTAGGCGCCGACATGACCGACCAGGACATCCAGGTTGCGAACATCGTTGAGCAACCGCGCGAAGCGCCGGAGCCCGCGCCGCAGCCGATCCGGGCGCGGCCCCGCGTACGAACCCTCGAAGGCGCGGAGCGTGGCTCGGGCCCTGCGTGTTGCCACACGCAGCTTGCGGATTTCTTCCGGGCCTGAGGCCTGATGTGCGACACGCTCCCGGTCAATCATCGTCCGGAGCTGCCCCGCCAGAATCAGCCGTCCGACTTCGGCGGTCGGGTCATCAACGCGGAAGGCTGGGTCGATCGCTTCCAGCACGGGCAGTCCGTCCTCCGCCGTTCGGCGTAGCGCCACGTCCAGACCCCAGCCCAACTTCGTCGAGCGTGAGGGCGACAGGTGCCCGAGTCCATCGAGCTGAGCGATGGCGTCCTGGAACGCCGCATCTGTCGCGGTCTGCTGCTCGACCTCGAGCACGAGGCGGCGACTGACGGACCGATCGGCGACGAGGACCTCGACGCGATCCATGCTCAGCTCGAGGGTGCCCGACGGATCGCCGAAAGAACGAGCCAGTCGATCCTGACGGAGGACCAGCACCTCGATGAGTGGCTCACTCTGCGTGAGCTGGATCAGCCGGCGTCGGGCGGCAGATGTTGGCCACGGATCCGGAGACAGGCCCGGGTCCGCATCGCCTTCGAGTTCCTGCCGGCGCGCAACACCACTCTTGTCGGCCGGCCCCAGGGCCTTCATCTGGATTCGGGACAGCTCACCGACCGTCCGAACACGGGCGGCCCACCCTGCGGCACGCAGCCGTCCGTCGAGCGTATCGAGATAGCGGTCGACGAGTTGGGTTCGCGTGGCGGGACCCACGGCCCGGAGGGCGCCCAGGCCGGCGGCGCTAAGCGTGGCGCGGGCCGCCGCGCGATCCAGGACGTCGTACTTGATCTCGACCTCGATGCTCCGGCTCGGAACGCTCACGCCCACGGCTCGAGCGAGCGCGGGTCGAGCGGTGGAGCGGCCGCCGGTGACGCGGCGGCAGCAGAGATCGCGTGTTTCCGGAGCTCTACATGTGTGTCGCGTGTCGTCGGGTCCGAACCCTGGTCCACGCGCTCCCACGACCCATCGGGGCGCATCAGCCACGCTCGACGATCGTCCTCGAGCATGGTTTCCAGGATGAAATCGATCTCTCCCTGCGCGTCGTGTGACAGGACCGGTGCGAAGGCCTCGACTCTTCGGTCGAGGTTTCGCTCCATGAGGTCGCCCGATCCGATATACCACTCGCGCTCGCCGCCGTTGTCGAACCGCCAGATGCGTGAGTGCTCGAGAAACTCGCCGATGATCGATCGGACGCGGATCCGGTCGCTCATCCCTGGTACGCCCGGGATGAGCGTGCTCGCCCCGCGAATGATGAGGTCGATCTCGACGCCTGCGCCCGATGCTTCGTAGAGCGCCTCGATGCATTCGCGATCGACGAGGGCATTCATCTTGAGGGCGATGCGGGCGTCTCCTCCGGCCGCCACATGCTCGATTTCCCGGCGCACCAGGGAGAGGAAGCGTTCACGCAGCGAACTTGGCGCGATGATCAGGCGGCGAAACGTCTGCTGCCGAGACAGGCCGGTGAGCATGTTGAACAAATCCGTGACGTCCTGCCCTATGTCCGGGCGCGCGGTCAGGATTCCCAGATCCGTGTATATGCGGGCTGTCTTCGAGTTGTAGTTACCGGTCCCGACATGAACATACCGACGAAGAGCAGCACCTTCGCGCCGGATCACCAGCAAGGTCTTGCAGTGCGTCTTGAGTCCGACGACCCCATACACGACATGGGCGCCGGCTCGTTCGAGTTTCCGTGCCCAGGCGATGTTCGCCCGCTCATCGAATCGGGCCTTGATCTCGACCAGGACCACGATCTGCTTGCCGCGTTCGGC
>JAYWFP010000209.1:0-3945 GCA_043778745.1 Chloroflexota bacterium | reverse complement strand
CCGGGTCGAGGACGCGCTCCTGAAGTCTGCGATCGTGACGACGGTCACGCTCGAATACCCGGACGGAACGACGGTCACCCACGATACGACGAAGGACGGTCGGGTCTCGTTCGGAGCGCTGCCTCGGGGTGACTATCGGATCGTGGTCCACGCGAGCGGCATCGTCCCACCCAGCCCGATTGCGCTGTCGCGCCCCCAGGACACGACCATCCGGATCATCTCGAACGTTGACCTGTCCATCGCCGGCGGCATGATCCTCGCGGCCATCATGGCGCTGGTCGTGCTTGGGCGTCGGCACCAGCTCGTGGCGCTCGGCCGGGCGGGGCTGGTCCGCAGCGACTCGGCGGGCCGAGGCTTCGCCCAGCTCATGTCCCGGTCCGACCGTGGCGTGCACAGGACCGCGCAGCAAGCCGACGCGTGGGTCCAGCAATGGACATCCGTGAGCCGATCGGCCCGGGCGACGGACTCAACGGTGGCTGCCCCTGGTCCCCTCCGCGACGCACTCGTTGCGATATTCGGTTCGGCGGACCGCGTGATCCAGGAATTCCTCGCCGACCCGCGGCGCCGGATCATCGCGGCGGTTGTCGGTCTAGCCGCCATGGCTATGCTCGTTCTGGCCATGGCTTCGACGCTCCTCGGAGCCACGCCGGCGACATGATCCGCGAAGGCTCGCCCGGCCGAGGTCGTCGGCCCGGCACGCGTGGCCGCTGGGCGGGCCAGATTGCCCGGCTGGAGCCGCGGCCCAAGTTCCGCGCATCGCCTCGAGCCGCGCGCAGCGCCACCGTGGCGGCCCTCCTCTGTGCCGTGCTGCTCGTCGCTCGCCCCTCGGCCGCCGGAGCCCAGCGGGACATGTCACAAGCGCTCGCATCGTCATCTCCGATCGCCCCCGCCGTGACCGATCGACCGGTGGTCCTTGCCTACTACTACATCTGGTTCGACACCCCGAGCTGGGAGCGAGCCAAGATCGATCTGCCGGCCCTTGGGAAGTACGACAGTGCCGACCCTGCGGTCATCGCCCAGCACGTGGCATGGGCGCGGGCTGCCGGCATCGATGCCCTGATCGTCAGCTGGAAGCACGAGCCAAGGCTCGATGAACCGCTCAAGGCCCTGGTTGAGGCGTCCCGGGCGGCCGGTTTGCATCTGGTCCTGTTGTACCAGGGCCTCGACTTCAACCGAAATCCGATCGATCCCGGCCGCATCGCGGATGACCTCGCCTGGTTCATGGAGCACTACGGGACGGATCCGGTCTTCGACGTCTTCGGCAAGCCCGCAATCATCCTGTCCGGCACCCCGAGCTTCGATCGAGCGGCCATCAAGACCTTCCGTACCACCCTTGATGACGCTGGATCCGCGTTCCTGCTGGGCTCGGAGCGCGAGGCCGCCAACTACACGGCACTGGCCGACCTGCTCGACGGCGACGCGTATTACTGGTCATCGGTCGACCCCGCCCGCGACCGGAACTACCAGGTCCGCCTGCAGGCCCTGGCCGACGTCATCCGCACCGACGGCGGGCTCTGGCTCGCACCCGTTGCACCCGGCTTCGATGCACGATTGATCGGCGGGACGCGAGTCATCGATCGGGCCGATGGAGCCACGTACCGGACCGAATGGGCGACCGCACTGAGCACCGCCCCTGACGGGCTCGCGGTCATCAGCTGGAACGAATTCAGCGAGAACTCCCAGATAGAACCGAGCGCGACGTTCGGCTCGCGATACCTCGAGGTCACGGCCGATCTGGTCCGGACAACGCTCGGCCGGCCTGCGGCGACAGACCCGGCAGGGGCGACGCCGGACCCGTCCAGCCCGGGTGCAACCGCGTCGAGCGCACCCACCCTGGATCCGATCCCTGTCGTGTCTGATCCGGGACGCGCCACGACCCCGGCGCGGGTCATCGCCGTCATCGCCGGGCTGCTGGTGCTGATTCCGATCATCTTCCTCGGCGTCCGGGCCCGGCGGTCCGGCCGACAATCGGGACCGCGAGAGCAATGACGCGTCGCCGCATCGTCGCGCTAGTCGCGTCGGTCGCCATTGGCGCGGTAGCCGTCTTCGGCTGGGGCATTCCCAATCTTGCGGGTCCGGCCCTCATCGACGTCCAGCTCATTGCGCTGCCGGTTCCCGGGGCTGGTGCTGCAACCGATCGAACGATCGTCCTCGGCGGGACCTCAGCCGCCGGTGCCGCGAAGCTCAAGCTGGCCGTCCGGGTGACGGGTAGGTACGTGTTGCCGGTGACGGTCGGCGCCGGGACCACGCCCCTTCGGGTGGAACTGCGGTCGCGGGAACCTGATGGCACCTCGAAACTCATCTGGGCCATCGAAGGCAGCGCGGCCGTTCTGGAGGAGGGCGACGATTCCCCCGACGGCCTGTCAACCTCCCGCGCCTACCTCATCATCCCCGGTTCGATGGATATGCCGATCGGACCGGCCGACGGCGCACGCCTCCTCGACGGAGACGGCAATCCGCTCACGGCGGGCCGGTACGATTTCCGAGCAATCGCCTTCGGCGTCGCGAGCGGTCTCCTGCCGATGGTGATCCTCGACTGACGCCGGGTCGCGGCGTGCGGGCTCAGAAGGGCTGCGGCTGGACCGTGATGTCGTCGAATGACGCGTCGATCGGGCGGGCAGTCTGGTTCTCGCCGATCTGGATTCGTCCGATCGGACTGGTGCCGAAGTTGTCCGTGCCCGTGAGGCCGGCCACCGGGCTACCATCCAGCCAGACGGCGACCAGCGACGAGGTCCCGGTTATCGTCAGATGCACCACGAGCTCGTGCCATGCCCCGGACGACATCGAGGTCGTGCTGTTGACCGTCCGCTTGGCCACGTCATTGCGATAAGACAGGCGACCGCTGCTCGTGACAAGGATCCCGAGCAGCGACCCACCACTGGATGTTCGGAGCTTGAGAATCGTGGTTGACTTCGCCGGGTTGGCCGCCAGGCGTACCCAGGCCCGAACGTAGGCGTCGCTCGACGCCGTGGCCAGGGGCGCCCATGCCCACGTTGCCGTCCCGCTGCTCAGGGCCCGCGCTGCGAACGCGCCGCCGTGGACCGTCGAGTTGTCGATTACGACGCCGACGTTGGTCCAGCCCGACAGCGTCCCGGATTCGAATCCGGTTGCGAAAAGCGGTGGCCCGCTCGACGGGATGGTCGCCGACACGGAGCCCGAGGGTGGCGAGGTGTTGCCGGCAGCATCACGAGCGGCGACAGTGTACGAGTGGGTGCTGCCGGGCGCCACCGATGTGTCGGTCCAGGCCAGCGAGCTCGCGGCAACGGATGCAACCGGAGACCCGGAACCGTCGCGATAGACGTTGTACGCGGCTACCCCCACGTCGTCGGTCGCGGCACCCCAACCGAGGCTGACCGAACTCACGGTCAGCCCGGTCACCGCGAGACCCGACGGCGCGCTCGGCGCCGTGGTGTCCGCGAGCGTGCTTGCCGTGACAACCGCCGATTTCGCCGATCGGTTGCCCGCCGCATCAAACGCATCGACTTCGTATCCATACGCCGTGCCCGGCTGGAGGCCCGTGTTCGACCACGAGGTCACCCCCGAGCCCAGGGTCGCGACGGCGCCGCCGGACCGGTAGAGTGTGTAGCCGGTGACGCCGACGTTGTCGCTCGAGGCGGTCCATGAGAGGTCGATCCGACTCACCGAAATGGGCGATGCCACCACATCGGCGGGCACAGTCGGGACCTCGATGTCCGGGAGACCCGGTGTCGTTGCGCTGGCTTGCAGGCTCTGGGCGGAGACGTTGCCGGCAGCATCGCGCGCACGCACTCGGTACGAGTAGGTCGTCCCGGCCGAGACCGTCGTGTCGCCGTACGTCTGGGCGGTGCCGAGGACCGAATCGACGATGTCGTCGTTGCGATAGATGTCGTAGAACGCGACGCCGGTGTCATCGACCGAAGGGGACCACGACACGTCGACGCGACCGGGTCCGTTGGCGACGGCAGC
>JAYWFP010000208.1:0-3947 GCA_043778745.1 Chloroflexota bacterium | reverse complement strand
TGCCGATGGACGGCTTCGCCCGGACCGGCTCGTCGGTCGGACGATCTCGCTCGAGGCCGCACCCGAGGCACTGATGGCCCTGAGCGGCCCATCCACGGTGGCCGGCATGACGGTGATCCTCCCGGCACCGTGATTCGTGGTGGCTACGTGACACCCCGCCCGGCCCAGGCGCGGGCCGTCACGACAAACGGTTCGTCCGGCAATCCGGCGCGGCACAACTCGCGCAGCTCGGCCTGACGGTCTGGATCAAGACGGGCGGTGTAGCTGCCGGCCGGTCCGACGCCGAAGGTGAATGGTTCCCACCACGCATCGAACGTCGCGTGGGTGACGCTCACGGACAGCATGGTGGCCTCGACTTCGCGCAAGCCGGCCGCTCTGAACAGCTCCTCGAGGTGGCCCTCGCGCGTACCCGGCAGGTCACCTTCGTCTTCGAGCCCGGGCTCGAGCGTGCGTGCCGCGCTCCAGAACAGGCCGAGTGGTCCCTGCCCACCGGCATGGTCCCAGACACATGCCGCGACACGGCCACCTGGTCGGGTCACGCGGGCCATCTCCTTCAACCCCGCCACCGGGTCGTCCATGAAATGAACTACGAGCTGCGCCAGGACCGCGTCGAACACCTGATCCGGAAACGGCAGGTGCTCGGCTGAGGCCCGTTCCACGCTCACGCCCGCCAGACGGTCTCGGACGGCTTCGACGAACGATACAGATGGATCAACCGCGGATACCGAGGTGGGGCCCACGCGCCTTACCAACTCCGTCGTGAGCGCGCCCGGGCCGGAGCCGACGTCAAGTACGCGCTGCCCGGGCGCCACGTCGGCAAACGACGCGAAGTACGGAGCCAGCGGAACGGAGTAGCGACCCATGAAACGGTCGTAGGCATCGGCGGCAACGCTGAAGCTCATTGTTGGAGTCTACGGCCTGGCTTCTTGCGGATCCCTCGCGCCCCGGGCGCGACTCCGCTTCGGGCCTCGGAAACTACTACTACCGGTCGGTTCGCCCCAGGAGGGAAGCACGCTCACCGAATACCCGCCCTCGCTGGGCGAGGCGACCGAGCCACGACTCCCGCGCTTCCCGGTCGAACGGTCCATTGGCCTCGTCATCCGGTCGATTCCTGCCCCGGATCATGGCCAGGACAACCCAGGCGATGACGAACGGGAGACAGAGAACGAACCCGATGACGGCGACAATATTCTGGACGATGCTCATGTGGCCCCAATCGATCTGCAGTCAGGACCGCGGATAGTCGCCCTCTTGCAAGCAGATTGGACATAGGACCTTGTACCTAATGGGGACGAGGCGGCCATGGGGTGTTGATCCGCGCGATACGCTGACCAGCCAGCCTGCGGCTTGAGCCACGGGCGCCGAGTTGGAGACCGACCGATGTCCGAACACCCCAATGCCACCCTGGTCCGTCGAGCGATGCAGGCGATGAACGAGACGGATATGTCGAACGCGCAGGAGGAGATGGCGCTCGTTGACGCGTTCATGGCCGATGACATCGTGTGGCACGAGGTCGGCCGAGCCGAGCCGCGCCGCGGCAAGGACGAGCTGCGGGCGGCGATGATGGACGGCAGTCGCGGGACGTCGATCAAGTACGACCTCCACGACGTCACCGCGAACGATGATCACGCGGTCGCGCTCGGGACCGCAACCGCGACGCGCGACGGGAAGACGTTCACCTACCGGACCGCGGAGATCTTCCACATCCGCAACGGCAAGGCGACCGAGCGCTGGGCGTTCTCGGACGATACGGCCGCGATCAACGCGTTCTTCGCCTGAACAAGCGTCTCCGAACAACGTGAGAGGCCACATCGTCGAGTTGGCGATATGGCCCCGAATGAGCGATGCAGGGTGGAGAGCCCGACCATTTCGGGCCCTCCACCGAGTTCAGATGGCCGGTGTCAGCAGCTGCCTGGACCGTGGCAGACGAAGACCTCACGCGACGACGCGCTGAACAGGTCCGCGAAGTAGAGCTGGCCACCGATTGCCGTTCCATTGAGCGAACCCGTCGCGGTCGCATTTCGGAAGGTGCCACGGAACTTGTAGTTGTCCGTGAATCCCTTGGACACGGTGTGGAAGCTCCCGCTCTGTCGGATCAGGTCACCCTGTCCCGTCCATGAGGCGGCCAGGGTCCCGATCCCGCTGTCCACGCAGGTGTAATTGCCGCGCCGATCGACCGTACAGGTGACGAGCGAGATGTTCGCCGCAACCGACCCACTGGCGAGGCTTTTCGCGATCGAAAGGGTGACATCGCTCCCACCCGCGAATCCGAATGTCTCCGAAACGAAATTGAAGTTCCCGATCCTGTCGATCGTGTACCCGATCTGGTCGATGAACACGAACTTGTCCGAGTAGACGGTGCCATCGGCCTTCACGGCCTGCTCCGAGGTCGATACGAACGTGTCCGTGTAGACGGTGCCGACGACGAATTGCCCATCGGCCGGGAAGGTGCTCCAGGCCGCGTCGGCGCCCTTGCCGGTCTGGCTATATTTGAATGAACTGCCGCCGCCACCGGTTGTGTCCGCAGCCACGGACGCAATCGGCACCACCAGCGCGGCCACGGCCACGAGTGCCAGGATTGCTCGACGCATCTTTTCGTCCTCCGACATGAGCGCCCCCGCCTACGGCAGGAGCCAGCAGGAAGACGACGCGCGCCCGCCGATCTTTGTTGCAGGGGGACGCGCGGACGGGGCAGGATGACTGGTGGAAGGCATCGGGATGGCGATCGTACCCGGCGCGATGCGGGAAGGCCTACCCGTGGAGCGGTTGACGGCGACGCAGGAGCCCCGTTCGCGGCCCCAGCAACAGGGCTGCCAGGAACGTCGCCGTCTCGACCAGCACGATCAGCGCCGCGCTTGCCGTGTTCGTCCAGTAGCTGACGTAAAGCCCGATCAAGGGCGCAACGATGCCGATCCCGGCGGCAACGAGGATCAGCCGCGAGAACCGGTTCGTGAGCAGCTGGGCAGTCGCCGCGGGAGTGACGAGCATGGCCACGACCAGGATGATTCCCACCGACTGGAGGCTGATCACGATCGTCATGGCGATGAGGCCGAGGAACAGGTACTCCAGCAACGCGACCGGCAATCCAGACGCTCCGGCACCGAGCGGATCGAACGTCGAATAGAGGAACTCCTTCCAGAGCACGGCGACCACGGCCAGGACGACGAGGCCGAGGATCGTGAGCGCCACCAGGTCGGCCGAACTGATTCCGAGAACCTCACCGAACAGGAACCCGAACAGGTCGCCGACGTAGTTCGGAATCGTGCTGAACAGGAACACGCCGAACGCGAACATGCCCGCGAACAGGACGCCGATCGTGGTGTCGCCGCGGAGCCGCCCGCGCCGGGTGATCCAGCCGATGGCCAGGGACGTGCCGACGGCTGCGATCGTCGCCCCGATGTAGAACGGGGCTCCGATGAGGTACGCAGCCACCACGCCCGGGAACGCGGCATGGCTGAGGGCATCGCCCATGAACGCGAGGCCCCGCAGGACCATGTACGTGCCGACCACCGCGCATACCAACCCGACCATCGCCGATGCGGCGAGGGCCCGCGCGAAGAACTCGTAGCCCAGGGGTTCCGTGAGGAACGTCATGTCCGTCGCCGCGGGGAGTTGCCGTCGCCGTCGTGGTGATGAATTTCGCCACCGGCGGCTTCATCGTGGTGATGGGCGTCGTCGATGACCATGGCCCGATCGCCGACGAACAGGAGGTGGCCACCGTAGGTTCGCAGGAGCACGTCGGTATCGAGGACGAGGCTCGCGTCACCCTGCGCCACGATCGTCCGGTTGACGGCCACGATCGACCGGAAATGCTGTGCGGCCGACGCGAGATCGTGGGTCGTGGCGATGACCGTCTTGCCGGCCCGCGCCTCGGCATCGAGGATCCGCATGAGGTCTTCCTGCGTCGTCGCATCGACACCCGTGACCGGCTCATCGAGCAGGTAGAG
>JAYWFP010000207.1:0-3949 GCA_043778745.1 Chloroflexota bacterium | reverse complement strand
GCGTCCCGAGTCTGGCGGATCCAGCCAGGAACGCTCCACGCTCATTGCGGCAACGACCCTCGTTGCCAGGTCGTGGCGAGCGGCTTCACGTCGATCGTGGACATCAACTTCGGGCCGGACGGGACCCTGTACGTCACCGAGATCGACGAATCGAGCTTCGCGGTCCTCGAAATCGGCGGCACGGGATCCGGTGGAACCATCGATGCGTGCCCGTGGGGCTCGTTCCCGCTTGCGTGCCACGAGGTGGCGACCGGGCTATTGATTCCGATCGCGACCACGGTCGGCGGCGACGGAAGGCTCTATGCCGCGGTCGGCGCGCTCATTCCGGGCGCTGCCCAGGTGATACCGATTCCCTGACCATGGCAGCGCGTCGGGGGCCGGGCGCCACGAGGTTCCCGGTCCCAGCCGCAACCCTGTCGAGCTGATCGAGGAACGGGCGCGCACCCAACCGAGTCAGTGTCTCGCGTGCCGATTCGATCGCCGCAACGACATCGGGCGCCTCGCGCTCCGGTGAGTTGAGCAACGTGGCCATGTCGACGGCCACCGCAGCCTCGTCAAAAGCGAGGCCGAGCCCGCGGTAGCCCCTGGCGGCCTCGCGGAACCCGGCCAGCGCCTCGGGGCCGTTGCCGGCGAGCGCCGCAAGTCCCGCGCGGGCAGCCTGACGATCCAGCTCGAGCGCAGGACCCCAGAATCCCGCGCCAAGGAATCGGCTCACCGCCGCATCGGCGACCTTGAGATCGCCGGACCACAGCGCGGCCCGGACGCCGAGCGGGAGCGCCAGCGGCGCGAAGTAGTCCGTAATGGCCGCGGCTCGTTCCGTGAGCTTTCGCGTTTCGGCCAGGTCCCCGGCAGCGAACGCGGCCCAGGCCCGTGCGTGCAGGTGATACGACTCGTACTGCGGATCCGTGATCGTGGCCCGAAGGCGAGCTACTTCAGCAATATCGTCCGATGCCGACTCACCGCGCAGGGACCGCAGAACCGCTCGGTCGACGAAGAACTCGGCCCAGGCGGCAGAAGTGATCTCCATCCCCAGCCACTCGTCGAGAAGGTTTGCGGCCCAATCCCAGTCGCCGACCCGAAACGCGCTGATGACGCTGTTTCCGACCATGCCGGCTTCATAGATTCGTGAGCCGATCCGCCGGCCGATCTCGATCCCCTCCCGGCCCAGGGCGAGCCCGGCAGCGGGCTCGCCCCACTGCTCGAAGAACGTGATCAGGACACGAGCATTCCACTCGACATCGCTCAGGTCGTTGGCCATTGCGAACTGGTGAGCGCCGCGCAAGAGGACTAGGCCTTCTCGCGGTCGGTTGTAGTTGAGAAGCACAACGCCGCGACCCATGATCCCTCGAGCCGTGGCTTCGAGAAGGCCGAGGCGCTCCGAGATCGGGAGATATCGCTCGAGCCACGCGAGGGCGGAATCGCTGTCGTTCTGCCCGCGACTTGCCCGAACGATGGCCACCATGAGCCCAACACCAGCCGGCGTCGCCTCGAGGTCCGAGAACTCCTCCCATGCCTCTTCGAGCAGGACGGTTGCGCGGTCGGGATCGCCCAGGAGCGCGAGAATAACCGTCGCGTGACTCGCCACGGCGCGCGCGCTGGCCTCGCGATCGCCGAGGCTCCGGCGCGCCGCCAGGGCACCCTCTGCGTGCCGCAGGGCCACGTCCGGCTTGAGGCCCGCCTCGGCCGAGCGAAGGGCCCGCTCGTGCAAGTCGGCGCGTTCGGCCGGATCGCTGGTCACCTCGAGCGCCTGGTCCAGGAAGGTGACGGCCTGGTCGTGCGAGCCGAGCGAGGCTGCCCGATCCGCGGCACCACGGAGTGCAAGCCGGGCCTGCGCGGCGAGGGCCGCCGCCTCTCCCTCGTCCGCAGCCAATCGCTGGGCGGCGAGGTAGTGCCCCGCGAGTCCGCCGGCGAGCTCGTCCGATCCGAGGCTCTCGAA
The DNA here is from genome assembly GCA_043778745.1 of Chloroflexota bacterium. Classification (GTDB taxonomy): domain Bacteria; phylum Chloroflexota; class Limnocylindria; order Limnocylindrales; family CSP1-4; genus UBA5189. Next base: position 2,013 of record JAYWFP010000207.1, on the reverse strand, counting down.
GAACCGCGCCGCGGCCAGGTGGCGGACCTTGCGGTCCTTCCTGGCAAGGGTGTTGTAGGCAACCTCACGGATCAGGGCCTGGACGAACGCGTACTGCCCGCGCTCCGGCGACCGGGGGTCCATATCGAAGACAAGGAGCTCGCGGCGGACCAGCCCACCCAGCCGGCGCTCCAGTTCTTCGGCAGGCATGCCGGAAACCGCCACGAGGCCGGCGATCGTGAAGCTCTGGCCGAGGACGGCCGCGTCCTCGACGATGGCTCGGTCCTCTGATCCAAGTCCGTCCAGGCGCGCCGCGATCAGCGCCGTGAGGGTTTCCGGCACCGCGACGTCATCGAGATCACCCACCGGGCGGTACTGCCCGTCGACCAGCACGAGGCGCTCCTGGGCAAGCAGCATCCGCACGGTCTCAACCGCGTAGAGCGGGATCCCGTCGGCGCGCCCGACGATCGTGTCGATGGCCTTGCGCGGAAGCCCCGGGACGAGTCCCGCGAGCAGGCGCTCCATCTCCTCCGGGGGCAGGGGCTCGAGATAGATCGACGCGAACGAGCGCTTGCCCGCACCCCAATCCGGCCGCTTGTCGAGGAGATCCGGCCGAGCGAGCGTGATGACGGTGATCGCGACGCCCCGGCTCCATTCCATCAGGTGGTCGATGAAGTCGAGCAGGCCCTTGTCGGCATGGTGGAGATCCTCGAACACCATCACCACGGGCGATGTCGCCGCCAGCCGCTCGAAGAAGGTCCGCCATGCGGCGAACAGCTGCGCCGACGGAATACCGGACTCGTAGCCGAGGAGCGCCAAGAGCGCGGATTCGATCCATTGCGCCTCAGTGCTATCGGCCGCGTGCTCACGGACGGTGGCGGCGATGCGCTCGCGGGTCGTGGCCTCGTCGTCCGTCTCGACGAGCCCGACTCGGCCGCGAACCATCTCGCCGAGTGCCCAGAACGTGATGCCGTCCCCATACGCGGGGCTGCGGCCGGCGTGCCACCAGACTCGGTCGACCAACCCGTCGATGTACTTCAGGAGCTCCCACGACAACCGCGTCTTCCCGATTCCGCCGGGCCCGATGACACTCACGAGCCGCGGGCGGCCCTCCCTGGTCGTGGCGTGGAAGTGATCCTTGACCTGGCGGAGTTCCTCATCCCGACCGACGAATGGCGCTTCCAGAGCGTCGCTCCGACCCCGCCCACCGCGCTCGCCGACAACCCGGATGGCCCGCCACGCGGGGATGGGTGCGGCTTTGCCCTTGAGGGTCTGCTCCCCCGCCGGCTCGAAGGCAACGCCTCCAGCGGCTCGCTGCGTCGCCTCGCCGACAAGGACCATGCCCGGGGCTGCGGCAGCCTGCAGCCGAGCGGCGGTATTGACCATGTCCCCGGCCACCATGCCCTGGTTCGTCGCCCCGATCGTGACCGCGGCCTCGCCGGTCAGGACTCCGGCTCGAGCCTGGATGCCAGGGCCCAGAACGCGGACGCCGTCAATGAGATCCAGCGCAGCTCGCACGGCCCGTTCGGCATCGTCTTCACGCGCGATCGGAGCGCCCCAGACGGCCATGACCGCGTCGCCGATGAACTTCTCGACCGTGCCGCCGTACCGGCCGATGATGTCGCGCGCCAGGTCGAAATAGTGGGTCAGGACCTCGCGAACCTCTTCCGCATCCTTCTCCTCGGCGAACGGCGTGAACCCGACGAGATCCGCGAACAGGACCGAAACGACGCGCCGCTCGGCGACGGCATGATCGGCCCCGGCGTCCCCGACCCGTGGCGCAGCCCCCGCGGGTGCACTCGTCGCGGCGGGCCGGCCGCCATCGAGCCTGGTGGCGCATTCACTGCAGAACTTGGCGCCCGGCTGATTGATCGTTCCGCACGACGGGCAGCCAGCCGCGAGTCCAGCTCCGCACTCCATGCAGAACTTGGCGCCCGGGCGGTTCTCGGTGCTGCAGTTCGAACAGATCACGGGATGGCTGCCTCAAGTGACGCCGCCAGCGGGTGTCGCGGACAGTGCGAGCATACGTTGTCG
>JAYWFP010000206.1:0-3952 GCA_043778745.1 Chloroflexota bacterium | reverse complement strand
GTCGGTGCGGTCGCTCGGCCTTGCGTCCCAGGTAGACGGACTCGTGGCGGTTGACGCCGATCTCCGACCCCTGGCGCCGGCGATCATCTGGATGGATCGGCGCGCGACGCGCCAGACAAGGATGCTCCGCGAGCGGCTTGACCCGGCGGACGTCCTTCGAATCACCGGGCTGAACGTTGATGCCAGTCACGTCGCCCCGAAGATCCTGTGGCTCCGCGACGAGCATGCCGATCTCGTGCCGACGACGCAAGCCTACCTCCTGCCCGGGTCGTTTCTGGTGGCGACGCTGACCGGGGAACTCGTGGTCGACCACGCCAACGCGTCGTCGACGATGCTGTACGACGTCCGTGATCGCGCCTGGTCCAGGGACATGCTCGAGGCGACCGACATCGATGCATCAATGCTCGGTCGCATCGAGGCTGCGCGATCGGTCGCCGGTCCGCTCCGACCGCCTGCGGCAGCAGCGCTCGGTCTGAGCACGCGCTGCATGGTGGTGGTCGGAACGGGTGACGAGCACGGCGCGTGCCTCGGCGCCGGCGCCATCCGCGAGGACGTGATCTGCGACATCACGGGCACGGCCGAGCCGGTCGCATGCGCCTCGACGCAGCCGATCATTGATTCGGCCGGACTTGTCGAGACCCACGGGCACGCTGACGAGCGGGTCTGGCTCATCGAGAACCCAGGGTTCGTGTCGGGCGGCAGCGTCCGTTGGTATCTCGGCCTCACCGGCGAGACCGAAGCCAGCCTCGATGCAGGGTCTGATGTCCCGCCGGGAAGCGATGGCGTGACGTTCATTCCGGCCCTGGGGGGCGCCACTACACCGCGTTGGAACGATCAGGCTCGAGGAGCCTTCTCAGGCTTGAGTCTCAGCCACGGGCGGGCGCACCTGGGCCGCGCCTTGCTCGAGGGCTGCACGTTTGCCCTGCGCGACCTGGTGGACCGGTTCTCCGAGATGGGACTTGGCGGTCCGGAAATCCGGGTCGTCGGTGGCGGAGCCCAGAGTGAGCTGTGGCTGCAGATGAAGGCCGACATCACCGGCCGGACCGTCCGAACGCTGGCTGCCCGGGAGGCTACGGCGATCGGTGCAGTCCAGCTGGCTGCCGTCGGGGCGGGCCTGTTTCGGGATCTCGATGAGGCCGTCGATCGCCTGACGGTGCTTGAGCCACGCGCCTACAGCCCGAACGTCGAGGCGCGCGCGGCATACGACGACGCCTATGGCCGCTATCGGCGGCTCTTCGACGCCCTCGAGCCGCTTTCCGGATCGGCTGGCCTCGCATGATTCACTCCGCGGCCTCGTTCGATCTCGACTCGATCCGGCGGGAACTCCGAGAGGCCGAGGGTCTGAAGCCAATCGGGATCCGCGAGCTGGTGATCCGCAGCGGCGCTCTGGATGCGCTGGTCCCAGCCATGAAGCGTCTGGTACCGGCCGGCACCGATGTCGTCGTCCTGGTTGACCACACCCCGATCCGCAGAGGCGATCAGGACCTGAAGGCGACCGTGGCCGCACTGTTGCAGCAGGACTTCAATGTGCGCCGTGTGGCCGTGGGCAGCGCTGGAACCGAGCTCCATGCCGACGAGGCCGCGGCAGCCGAGGCCGACCGCGCCATCGAAGGATCCGGGGCCGTCGTGACCGTCGGATCGGGCACGATCACCGATATCGGCAAGGACGCGAGTCATCGCGCTGGTGGCATCCCCTTCGTCGTCGTCCAGACGGCAGTCTCCGTCAACGCGTTCTCGGACGACATGGCCGTGCTGGTCCGCAACGGCGTCAAGCGCACCGTGCCGTCCCGTTGGCCGAATGCCCTGATCGTAGACCTCGAGACGATCGCCGACGCCCCGGCCGACATGAACCGGGCTGGATTCGGAGAGTTGATCTCCCTGTTCACGGCCCCTGCTGACTGGTACCTCGCGTCGGTCCTCGGGATGGGGGATCCGTTTGATCCTCGTGTGGTTCAACTGTTCCGATCGCGCGGGGATGCGTTGCTCGCATGCGCCGACGGGGTGCGCGACCATCGCCATGAGGCACTGGCGGAGCTCGCCGGCCTGATGACCGTTACGGGCATCGCCATGGGTGTTGCCGGCAAGACGGCGCCACTCTCGGGCATGGAGCACACGGTGAGTCACATGCTCGATATGGCCGCGACGCAGGCTGGGCGGCCCCTTGCCTTTCACGGTGCGCAGGTCGGCGTAGCCGCGGCGATCGGCGCGATCGCATGGAAGTGGTTCCTGGATCGGTTCGACCCGACCAGCCTCCGCTCCGACATGACGTATCCCGAGCTCTCAGCGATGGAGCCCCGTGTCCTCGCCGCCTTCGAGCGGCTCGACTCGACCGGTGCTGTCGGAGCGGAGTGCTGGGCCGACTACGCCCGGAAGCTTGAGCGCTGGGGCGGCCAGCGGGCTGAGGTGGAGGAATTCATCCGTGACTGGCCCGAGCATCGACGCCAGATCGAGTCGTTGATCGGAGCCCCGGCATCGATTGCGGCCGCCCTGCACCGAGCGGGCTCGCCGTCGCGCTTCCGAGACCTCGATCCTCCAGCAGACGAAGTCGTCGCTCGGTGGGCAATCGAAAACTGCCACCTGATGCGCAATCGATTCACGGTCGCCGACCTCGCGTTCCTGACCGGTAACTGGTCGGGCTCGGCCGTTGACGAAATCCTGGCCGAGGCGACAGCCTTGGGGGTCGGGCTTTGACCGCGTGGAGCCGCCCGAGCCGCTTCTACGCCGGGTACGTCTTCGACCTGGACGGGACGCTTTATCTCGGGGACGACGCCTTGCCCGGCGCCGTCGACACCGTAGCGATGATTCGGAGGCAGGGCGCCCGCGTTGCGTTCCTCACCAACAAGCCCCTCGAGCTGCCGGCGGACTACGCCGCGAAGCTTCGACGTCTGGGCATCCCGGCAGAAGCGTCGGACGTGGTCTCGTCGACCGACGCGCTGCGGCTGTACCTGCGCGAGCACGCACGAGGCGCTCGCATCTTCCCCGTATCCGAACCCGTCGTGGCCGACCTTCTCCGCTCGGACGGCTTCGAGATCACCGACGACCCGGCCAGGATCGATCTCGTCGTCGTCTCGTTCGACCGGACCTTCGACTACCAGAAGCTGCTGACAAGCTTCCTCGCCGTGCGTCGAGGTGCGCGGATCGTTGCCACGAATCCAGATCCCTGGTGTCCGACGCCCGAGGGTGGCCTCCCGGACTGTGCGGCGATGCTGGCTGCGATTGAAGTGGCCAGCGGTGGCCGCGCCGAGGCGATTGTCGGCAAGCCCTCGATCCACATGTCGCGGGCGGTCCTGGCCCGCCTCGACGTCCCAGCTGATCAGACCATCCTGATCGGGGACCGGTTGCTGACAGACGTTCGCATGGCGCACGACGCGGGCATGACCTCGGCGCTCGTCATGAGCGGTGCCACCGGCGAGGAAGAACTACGCAGCAGCGCACTCAGGCCGGATTTCGTCCTCCGCGGTGTCGCCGACCTCGTGCCGCGCAGTACTGGCCCAGGAGCAACCGACCCGATGTCATCGACGAACGCACGCGCGTAACGGAGGAACCATGGCTGAATTCATCTTCATGCTCACGCGGCACGACGCGACCGTGCCGGACGCCCTGGCGGTCTATGACGAGATTCGATCCCTGCCAATCAAGTACATCGGCTTCAAGGACATCGGCCAACCGACGCACGTCCTTCGGCAATTGACTGAATCCATGCATGCGGACGGGCGTGAAGTGATGCTCGAAGTCGTGTCTGAGCGTGTCGAGGACGAGGTCCGAAGCATTGCTGCAGCGCGGGAGATCGGGGTCGACTGGGTCCTCGGTGGCACCAATCCTGCTCAGGCCCTGCCACTCCTCGAAGGATCAGGGCTTCGATACTGTCCGTTTCCTGGGGTCGTGGTGGGCCACCCGAGCATCCTGACCGGTACGATCGAGGAGATCGCGGAGAGCGCTCGTTCGTTGACGG
>JAYWFP010000205.1:0-3956 GCA_043778745.1 Chloroflexota bacterium | reverse complement strand
GGTCCGTCACGCGTCAACGGTGGGCGGGCAGCCTCCTGGAGGACACCACGCTCGATGCGCCCGTTCGGTGCCTGACGATGGCGCCCCATGCCGTCGCTGTCGACGAACGAGCCGGCGCACCGGGCGCGGCGGTCGTATCGTTCGCGCCGACCGTTTCAACGGCCGATCTCGTGGTCCGGGTCACGGGTCACGAGCCGCCCTCGAAGGGTTCGATCTCGCTGACCGACGCGAAGGTCGTCGTTGGTGGCGGGCGAGGCGTCGGTTCCTCGGCTGCCTTCGCCGAACTCGAAGAACTCGCTGATCTGCTCGGTGGGGCCGTCGGCGTGTCCCGGGTCGTCACGAGCAACGGCTGGCGTCCGCACACCCAGCAGGTCGGCCAGACCGGTCAGCGCATCGCCCCGGACCTGTACATCGCGTGTGGTATCAGCGGCGCGATCCAGCACATCGTCGGCTGCAAATCGGCGAAACGGATCCTTGCCATCAACACGGACGCCGAATCGCCGATCATGGGCATCGCCGACTTCGCGGTCATCGGCGACCTGCACGCCATCGTGCCGGCCATCAGTGCGGAGATCCGGCGACGGAGCGGATAGGGATGGCAGCGTGCGGTAGGCGACGCCCGGGTCCGCCGTGCCTCGGTATCGTTGGCAATGAGCGCCCCGACTCCCGAGCAGCGAACCGCGACCGAACTCGACGCCATTCGCGAGATCCTTCGCGCGATCAGTGCGTCACCGTTCGACCTCGACGATGCCGCCCAACATCTGGGCCGGCCAGGTGATGAAGGGCTCGACGGTGTCATAAATGAAGATGCTCTGGGTCTTGACAAGATCTACGTTCAGGCGAAGCGCTACACCGACCGAATTGGCCAGGAGCAGGTGAGAAGTTTCGCCGGCAGTTTGGACGGCGCCCACGCCAGCAAGGGAGTGATGATCACGACGTCGACCTTCTCGCCAGAGGCGTACCGCTGGGTCGAGCGCATCGAGAAGCGCTTGGTCCTGATCGACGGGGCGCAACTTGCGCGCTACATGATCGACTACGAGATCGGCGTACACCTCAAGGCTCAATTCCGGATGTACCGAGTGGACGACGACTTCTTCGATCCAGCCGGGTAGAGGTTCAGCGCTCACGCCCTGCGTCGTGGACACTTCCGGATGCCCAGCGAGGCCCTGCATGCCCACCGACACGGCCGTAGACTCCGCGGACTGTGGACGAGGCGCTGCGCAGCAATCGCGAGCTCTGGGACGCCTGGACGAAGATCCACGTCGCGTCCGAGTTCTACGATGTTGCCTCCTTCCGCAACGGTGAGCGTCCGATCCGCCTTGCCGGGTATGAGCTCGACGAGGTCGGCAGCGTCGAGGGCAAGACCCTCCTCCACCTCCAGTGCCACTTCGGGCTGGACACGCTGTCCTGGGCGTGACTCGGTGCCATCGTCCCGGGCATCGACTTCAGCGGCGAGGCGATCGCGGCGGCGCGTGACCTGGCCGGCGAGCTCGGGACCCCGGCGACGTTCATCCGGTCCGATCTGTATCGACTTCCGGAGGTGCTCGACGAACAGTTCGACGTCGTCTACACCTCGGGTGGCGTCCTCGGCTGGCTGCCTGACATCGCCGGGTGGGGCCGTGTCGCGGCGCACTTCGTCCGCCCCGGCGGCTTCCTCTACGTGGCCGAAATCCACCCGGTCGCCCGGGTCTTCGCGGACGAGGGCGTCGAACCCGGGGAGCTCCGGCTCGCGTACCCCTACTGGTCCCACGCCGAGCCGCTCCGTTTCGAGGTGAAGGGCTCGTACGCCGACCACGGTGCCCCCACGGACGGGCTGGTGGAGTACGGCTGGGATCATTCGCTCGGCGAGATCCTGACCTCGCTCGCCGACGCTGGCCTCCGGCTCGAGTTTCTCCACGAGTTCGACTTCGTCCTGTGGCCGGTGGACTTCCTCGTCGAGGGCGAGGACGGACGCTGGCGCCTGCCTGATGGCTCGAAGGGGAGCCTCCCGCTCTTCTTCTCGCTCACGGCCACGAAACCCAGAGCGCTGTAGCCGATCTGCTCCGGTGACAGTCCCGGAGTCAGCGGTGCTGGTAGGTCTAGCCCGAATGCAGGCCGACCGCGAGCAGAGGGCCGGAACGATGCGCCTCAAAACCCGACGTCCAGACCTGCTCGTACCTTCGACGACTCCGATCGCGGGTGGGCCCGGCCCGTGAGTCGTTTAGGGGTGCATTTTCGACGTGACCGAGCTGGTCACGCAGCCCAAATCGACGTGCTGGGCGACGTGACGAGCGTGCTCGAACAGGAAATGGCGCGGCAGACGCATCACCGACTGCCCCCGTCCTCGGGCCAGGCCCCGCGCGGACCCGTCGCGGCAAACAGGGCAATCGAGCCGATCGTCTCGAGTTCCACGTGTTCGAACGACGCCTCGAGGATTTCGCGGAGACCCGACTCCGTGTCGTTTAGGTTGTCGAACCCGCCCTGCTTGTTGAACGCGGCGAGAAACCGCCTCGCCGCCCAGTTGTGCCGGCCCGAGCTCCCGATGACCGAAGCGCCGAAGAGCACGCCCGTTGGCGCCAGCACCGCGGCGACGTTGGCCACGGCGGCCGCCTTTCGCGACATTGGCCCCGGCAGGCAATGGATCACGAGATGCAGGGCCGCCGAATCGTACGGTCCGGCGACCGGAAGCGGCTTCAGGACATCGGCTTCGACGGCGGTCACGTCGAACTGCCGCAAGCGTCGCGAGACGTGGCGAAGGACGTTCCGGTTCGGGTCGAGGATGGTCACGGCACTGCCCGCCGGCAGACCCGAGTGCTCGAGGAAGTAGCCCGTTCCCGGGCCGACATCGAGATGGTTCGGGCGAATATGCCGCCGGTACCGTTCGAGAAGCCCGCTGGTCGGACAGCGCCAGACGAACCGGGCGATCGGCCCGAGGACCAGGGGGTCGTACAGGTTCAGGAGCGCGCTTGAGTAATCCTTCTGTCCTGCGAAGGCGGGATCGTCACGATCCATCGCCACCACCGGATATCGCCGACATCCGCCGGCGGATTGAGTGGGGGAAGCCGACGGCGGCCGTCGCTGTGCCCCATACGAGCCCGGTGACCAATCCGTCCCAGCCATGGTCCTGCGCCCAACCGAGGGGCGTTTCGGTTCTCGGCAGCCCGAGCATTTCCCCGGACCATCCACCGACAATCAGACCCACCATCCACGCGCCGCCGATCACCACGAGCAGGACCGGTCGACGTTCCCTGAGGATCAACGCTGCGGCCCCGGCCGCCGCGAGCCCGGCGATCGCCGAATAGACGACGAACGGCAACTGCGTGGACGAACCGTCGTTGATGGCATGGGTGACGCCAACCAGGACAACCATCATCGCGACAAGGCGCGCACCGTTGCGGCGGGGAGGGCGGAGACCGATCCACGTCAGCGCGCCGACGAACAGGCCGTTGACGCCGCCAAGGATCAATCCGAATGCACCCTCCGACTCGCTGAACACGAGCGAACCGTAGCTGCCCGGGAAGTGGAGTGCAGCTCCACCCGCCGTCAGCCCGATCGTGATCGCCGTGATCCACGCGAGGCCGGTGATCATGAGGGCTCCTCTGGTCCGGGTCACTATATCGTGATGCGTTATAGCGCCATTCGCGGCGAGGTGTCAAGTGTGGAGCTCGTCGACGTGTGCGTCCGCGACGCGAAACTCGGCCCAGCGCACAGCGGGCGCGTACCATCGGCGCCATGGCTGACGATGATCAGACCACGGCCATCTGGCGTTCGCTCCTCACCGGCGTGGATCCGTCCCTGCTGAAGACGCGACGGTTGTGGAAGAACGTGCCGTCATCGCCTCGATGCAAGGTCTGCGCCTCGCCCTTTCGTGGGCTGGGCGGTGCTGTGGCTCGCCTGCTCTGGCACGGGCCGATGCACGACAACCCGCTGCTGTGCCGGGCATGCTTCGGGCAGCTCTCGAAGTTTCCGGGCGGCGC
>JAYWFP010000204.1:0-3966 GCA_043778745.1 Chloroflexota bacterium | reverse complement strand
CCGGAGCTGCCGATAGAGGCACCCACGGGCGGTGCGTTGCCGGCTGTCAGGCCGGTCTCGGTCCACGTGGTTGCCGTCCCGCCGACCGTGTAGCCGGCACCGGATGCCGTATTCGCATAGACCCGCAGGGTGGCCTTCGTGATCGTCCCGGAGACGCCGGAGAGATCGAACATGATGTAGCTGCGGACCACCGGCGAGCCGTCGAAGCGGAGCGAGGTCAACGTGCCGTAGTTCGTGGTCGCCGTCGACGCGTCAATGTAGCTGTCGGCGGTCGGGAACAGGGTCACGGGCACCGACGAGGCAGGGGTCAGAACGACGGCGGGCGCCGACGGGTTCGAATGGCGGCCTGCGGCATCAAAGGCATCGATCGTATAGCTGTATGAGGTAGAGGGGCTGACGGTCAGGTCGCTGTACGTCGTGGCCGTCGGCCCGCTGGTCGTTCCGATCATCGAGCCGTTCCGGTAGACGGTGTAGCCGGTCACGCCGACATCGTCGATCGAGGTGGTCCACGCGAGGTCAACGCGGCCCGAGGACAGTGTCGTGGCCGAGGTGATCGAGGGGGTCGACGGCGGGCCGGTGTCCGTCACGACCGCGGGCGTGGTGACGACTCTGGCCGTCGACTGGTTCGCGTGGTTGTTCGCGGCGTCGAAAGCATCGACCGTGTAACTGTAGGTGGTCGAGGGGCTGACCGTCAGGTCGCTGTACGTCGTGGCCGTCGGCCCACTGGTCGTCCCGATCGGCGAGCCGTTTCGATACACCGTGTAGCCGGTCACGCCGGTGTTGTCGGTCGAGGTCGTCCATGCGAGGTCGACCCGGCTCGAGGAGACGGCGGTGCCGGAGGTGATCGACGGGATGGTCGGCTTCTGCGTGTCGCCACCGCCGCCACCACTGGCGTGGCAGGTACCGGACCCGGCGTCGGTGAAGGTCTTGCCCGCCTCCGGCACGAAGTTCCAGTCATAGCCCGTCGCGCGGAGGGTCAGGTCGAGGACGCCGAACGTGGACGAGTTCCGAACCTCGCTGTTGGCCACGATCGTTGAGAGGCTCGTCATGTTGGCCCCGCCGGTCCCGACGATGAACTCACGGATGCCGTTTGCTGCGTCGAGCGTGCCGGTCGGCGTCTGCGGAGCGAAGCGCTCATAGATGTGATCGTGGCCGTTGAGGATGACGTCGGCACGGGCTGCGTACAGGAGCTGCCAGAACCCGTTCGCGTTGCTCGCTGCGCGGCCCCCGGAACTGAACAGCGGGATATGGAAGAACGCCAGGGTGCACTGGTTCGGATGGGCGGCCAGATCGGCAGCGAGCCACTGTCCCTGTGGGCTGGAGGTGCCGCAGCCGCCGGCCGACGAGCACTGGGTGTTGAGGGAGATGAGATGCCACGCCCCGACATTGAAGCTGTAGTAGCCCTGTGATGGGTTTCCGGCGCGCGCGCCGAAGTACTGGTAGTAGCCAGCTGCGCCGGTGTTACTCGCGTCGCACCCGGTGCTCGGGCTCGATCCGCCGTGGGTCAGGTATTCATGGTTCCCGACGCTCGGGTAGGTGATCGCCTTCACTCGCCCCCAACTCAGGTCGTACGAACCCATGAAGGCCGAGTAGCTGCCGCAGTAGTACTGGTTATCGCCCAGGGCGAGGACGGCCGCCAGACCGGAGTTTACGAGGAGATTTGAGGTCGCGAGCTGGCGACAGCCGTTCGACACGCCGGCGCCGCCGTTGAACTTCGAGTCCGCGGGGTCGCAGGCGATGTCGCCGGCCGCCGCGATGACCGGGTCCCCGCCGGATGCGGCAAGGACTGACGCGTGCGTCGCGATCAACGGTGAGTTGTCGGGCAACGCTGGGAGGGCCAGCGTGAATGTCGAAGCAACCAGCCCGGCCGAGGCGATGACTGCCGCCAGACGACCCCTGGCGCCCGACGTACGCTGCCCTGCCGTCGACCCCCTCATTGCTCGCCAGTGAACCATGCGCGGCTCCGCAAGGCAACCAGATAAGAGCCGTTAGGAGGGGTACAGGGTGGTTGTTGGTGCATCGAGGCACCGCTTTCGCGGGCGGTCGGCCGACGCAACGACTCGGCGGAGCGGCGGCGAACCGCATAGCCTGTGCGCCATGCGATCCCTGCTGCTCTGGATGGCCCGCAATCGATGGCTCCGCGAGCGCCTGCCGAAACTCTGGTTTGCCAAGCGCGCGGTGCGCCGGTTCATGCCCGGCGAGGACGCCGAGAGCGCGCTGGTGGCGGGCGCCCAGTTCCAGATCGAGGGCATCGGGGCGCTCTATACCCGGCTCGGTGAGAACCTGGCACGGATCGAAGAGGCGGACGACGTCGCCGCACACTATCTCGGGGTGATCGACCAGATCCGGGACCGTCGACTGGACGGCGAGGTCAGTATGAAACTGACCCAGCTCGGCTTCGACCTCGACGTCGAGCGCACGTTCGAGCACGCCTGCGCCCTGGCCGCGAAGGCTGCGGAATCCGGCCGGACCCTGTGGGTCGACATGGAGGGCAGCGCCTACACCGAGTCGACAATCGCGTTCTACGAGCGATTGAAGGCAGCCCACGCAGACACCGGCATCTGCCTCCAGGCCTACCTGAAGCGGACCGCCGCCGACATCCAGCGCCTCCTGCCCCTCCAGCCGCAGATCCGGCTCGTCAAGGGCGCGTATGCCGAGCCAGCCGCGATCGCCTTCCAGACCCGCCACGACGTGGACGCCAACTACCTGGCCCTGTGTGTCTCGATGCTCGCAGCGGCCCGGGCAGGGACGAAGATCCGGATCGGGCTGGGTACCCACGACGTGCGCCTGATCGAGCTGGTGGCGGACCACGCCGACGCCCTGGGCCTGCCGCGCGACTCGTTCGAGATCCAGATGCTGTACGGGATTCGGGCTGATCAGCAGCGTCGGCTGAACGCGGCCGGGTTCCGGGTCCTGGCGCTGATCGCCTATGGCGAGGCGTGGTACCCGTGGTACATGCGCCGACTTGCGGAGCGACCGGCAAACGTGATCTTTGCGCTCCGCCAGATGCTCGGGTAGGACCCGTCGGCACCTCGCATGCCTGCCGACCGAAATTTAGGCCGCGCCTTCCGGCCCGCTCCGAACGGGTCCGTGCCTGGTGGGCCGCGCCTAGCGGCCCGCCCACAGGACGTGGGTCAGGACGAGGTTGCCGGCCCCGAGATCGAGCAGGTAGGTGGCACCGTAACCCGCATTGGTGACGGCGACAAGGCGACCCCATGCAGCCGGAGCGGCATTGCCGGCCGGGCCGCCCTTCGACGTGGTCGCCGAGGCGAGCGTCGAGGTTGCGTCGAGGTGCGAGTAGATTGTGACGAGCTCGTCGTAGTCGTGCTGGTTGGGATGCTGGTTGCTCGTCGGATCGTTTGTGTAGTCCATGCAGGTGTCAAGATTCGCGTTGGTGAAGTTCGTGTCCTGATGGTCGAGGCCGAACGCATGCCCAACCTCCTGGCACATCACCATGTTCCGCCACGCGGGCGTGTTGTAGGTCGACGTGTTGAAGTATGTGTCGTTGAGCTTCACGGTGGCCTGGGTGATGTGCGTTCCGCCGGTGATGCTGATCGAGGCGACGCCGAGCCAGCCGTTGTTGCCGTAGGTCGCATTACAGACCTGGACCGTGCCGGCACTCGCTCGGCATTGCTTTACCCGAGAGGCGGACCCGGAGACAATGGGGGTATTGAGGACCGCGGACTGGGTCCAGTCGCTCGAGGTCGTCGCGAGAGACGGATCCCAGACCGAGCTGACGTTGTCGACGAGCTTGACGGTGAACGGATTCGAGATACGTGCCCAGTGATAGCCGCCCCACGAATGGGTGGCCGACACGGAAGCCGGAGCCACGAGGACAAGGGCCAGACCGACGGCCAGCAGGGCTGCGCGACGAGGTGCACGGGACATCGGATGGACCTCCAGGTTCGGCAGGGCAGAGCGCCGAGATTCCAGACAGCATAGTCACCCCGCGGCCCCGCGGCCACC
>JAYWFP010000203.1:0-3968 GCA_043778745.1 Chloroflexota bacterium | reverse complement strand
GGGTTCCGCTGCGGGTTCCGCGTCGGGATCCTCAACGGGTTCCGCGGCGGTGTCCTCGGCCGCCTCGGTCGGCAACTCCGGCAACGCGGCGGGCTCCGCGACGGGGTCCGCTGCGGACTCCTCGGTCGGCAACTCCGGCAACGCGGCGGGCTCCGATGCGGCGTCGATGTCCTGGTCGTCCATGCGTGTGTTCATCCCCGAGCAGTCCCCATGGTCCGGCGATCGTTCTGAGCTGCGCGTGCAGCCCAAATGATGACGCGCGCGACCAGCCGTGCGTGACGAGCGGCAATCCTACCCGTAAGCGTCAACTGAGGCCGCCGGACAGGCCCAACGCTCAGCCCCGCCGGACAGGCCAGGCGGACAGGCCCGTAAAACGGGACCGGCGGACAGCCCCGGGGCTCAGCCCATCCGTGGCAGAACGATGATCCGGCGATTCGGCTCCTCGCCGATCGACTGGGTCACGACGTCTTGATGATTCCGCAACGCCAGGTGGACCCAGCGACGCTCCAGGGCGGGCATGGCCTCGAGCTGGAGCATCTTGCCAGTCTCGATGACGCGCTGCGCGGCACGCTCTGCGATTTCGCGAAGCTGGCGTTCCCTGCGACCCCGATAGTCCTCGACATCCACGAGGATCCGGGTCCATGCGCCCATCTCACGGGACAGCATCAGATTCACCACGTGCTGGAGCGCACTCAGGCGCTCACCCTTGCGGCCGATCAGGGCTCCGAGCGCCTCGCGCTCGTCGTCATCACCGGTAACGTTGAGTCGGCTGGTCTCGGACGACTCAACGGTCACCGTCACCTTGAAGCCCATTAGGTCAAGCAACTTCTCGAGGATCACCTTGCCCGCGGCAAGGGCCTCCGGGGAGGCCTCGGCGGCTTCGAGTTCGGCTCGTTCGACGGCGACGGAGCCACGCAGGGCATTCACCTCGGCGGCCTCGGCCGCGCTCAGGCCGCCTTCGCTCCTGGGCTCACGCGGGCCTCGGTCGTCGCGTCGGGGTCGGTCGTCACGGCGCGGCGGCCGATCCTCGCGACGCTGCGGACGGCTCTCGCGCTCGGTTCCGCCCGCAACGGCCGGGGCGTGGTCCCGGCGCGGCGGACGGATGTCGCCCGCGTCTCGTCGGGGCGGGCGGTCATCGTGACGCGGTTCGCTGTCCTCACGCCGCGGCGGCCGATCAGCGCCGCGATCAAACGCGGGTCGCTCTCCACGATCCTCGCGCGGCGGGGGGGGAAGCGGGCGAGCGGATGCGGCATCTCGCTTCGGGGCAGCACCTCCGAGTTCGGAGCGTGGAGCGGCCAGGATGCGAGCCGGCTCGGCGCCCATGCCGAGCACACCCCGGCTACCCGGCGTCAGGATCTCGAAGTCGAGGTCGTCAAGGCCGGCACCGAACGCCTCACGAGCGAGGCGGAGGGCCTCCTCGACGCTCTTGCCGGTGAATTCGCGGTAGGCGCTCATGACGTTCGTGTGCTCCGTGTCATCGTCGTCTCCCTCGTCGCCCCTGTCGACCGCGCTGGCGGACGGTTGCCGCCGCAGACGCAGATCGGTCGAGTTGCGATCGTTCAGTGGTGGATCGCGCCGGCGATCCGGCCGTGCGCGAGGTGGTATTCGGCGCCGCTGCGGCGACCGGGAAGCGCGGTTCGTGCCCAACGGCGAAGCCGGGCGTCCAGCCGAAGATGGGGAACATCCCACCCCAGCCGATGATCAGGTACTGCTGGCCGACCGAGAACAGGGTTGATCCGATCCAGTAGAGGAACAGACCGGCCGGCAGGATGCTGCCGTAGATCAGCGAGATGAACGGCAGGAAAATGGCCATCTGGCGCTGTGTCTTCACGTTGGCGTCGTCAGAGCCGGTCGCGCTGGCCGGCGGCATCGTCATCCGCGACGCGACGAGCTGAACGAGGGACGAGATGACCGCCAGCAGGCTCAAGCCGGAGAACAGGGCTCCCGCCGATCCGAAGATCACCTCGGGTACCCCCCAATCGACTCCGAAGGCGAGTGGATTGAGACAGGGGTTGAGGACGTGGCCCGCCGCATTGAAGATCGGCGTCGCGTCGCAGCCCAGGTCGAGGATGCGGAAGCCGAAGACGTCAAGCATGGCCTGCGGGTTGTAGTTCTGGAGCCCCTGGCTGAACACGGAGTAGAGGGGGATCAGCAGCAGCATCTGGCTGAATGCCGGCAGGCATCCGGCAGGCGATATGCCGCGCTCCTTGTAGAGGGCCGCGGTCCCCTGCTGGATCTTGACTCGGTCGCCCTTGAATCGGCGCTGGATCTCCTTGACTTCCGGGCCGATCAGCTGCATCCGTCGCGTCGACACGATCTGCTTTCGGAAGACCGGGATCAGGACGATCTTGATGAGGATCGTCAGGAGGATGATCGCGACCGCGATGTTGCCGGTCGCCTTGTCCAGGAGAACGAGGGTGATGAAGAAGACCTGGAAGATCGGCGTGAACAGCCACGACAGGAGGCTGAACGGATCCGCCTTCAGCTCGGCCGGGGCGAGCGCGATGCCGGCCGGCGGGGTTGGTGATGGTGGATGGGTGACGCCCGGCGCGAGGCTGGGAGCCCCGCCGATGCCACCGACGCCGCACGCGGCCACGAGCAACGCGAGCAACAAGATCCCGAACAGCGGGGCCAGGCGGGTCATCCAGGTGCGAAAGGTCACTTCAGGTCCTTCAGGATCAGCGGACGGGGTCGTAGCCACCAGGGTTGCCGGGGTGACAGCTCGCAATGCGGCGGGCTCCCATCCAACTCCCCCGGAGCAGGCCGTAGCGCTCGATGGCCTGCTCGGTGTAGCGGCTGCAAGTCGGTTCAAAACGGCAGGAGGACGGCATCCAGGAGAAGGCGAACCGGTACAGGTGGATCAGCCCGATGCCGATGTGCTTCACCCGTCGCTCCCTTCCAGCACGCCGCCTCTTGTCAAATGACGGCGGAGCGTCTTCACCAGTGTCTCGTAATCGACCTCGACGAGGCCCCGCCGAGCGATGAGCAGGACGTCCCAGCCGGGCTGGATCGTCGTCCCCATCGAACGAAGTGCCTCACGGATCCGCCGCCGTACGCGATTTCGAACGACCGCCGAACCGATGGCCCGACTCGTCGCCATGGCGAACCGTGTCATCTCGAGGTCGGTCCGCAGCATCCGGGCCGTCAGGAGGGGGTGGGACCGCATGGTCCCTCGTTCCTGGAGGGCTGTGAAATCCTGCGGGCGGGACAGCATCACGAGGTGCGGCCTGTTGTCCCGCCGACTCGTCAGGCCGACAGACGCTTTCGACCGCGAGCCCGGCGTGCGGCCAGAACGCGGCGCCCGCCCGAGGACTTCATTCGGGCGCGGAAGCCATGTTCCTTGGCGCGGTGGCGCTTCTTGGGCTGAAAGGTCTGCTTCATCGGAACTGCGCGGGATCCCTTCCATCAGGCCTCGGGGCTTGGTCAATCTGATGACCCCATAAGGCACACGAACGCGCCTAGCACCCATCGGCGCATGGCGCGTTTCGTCCGGGGGATGATAGGCCGTGGTTCCGAGCAGTGTCAAACGTGGTCGGAACACGTGATCTCACGCGCGCGAGCGCGAAGTCGCGTTGCTCTGAACGGGCGGCTACGCGGCCACGAGCACCGGTAGGACTGGCCCCGAAAGGGCCGGAGATCAACCCACATGACGATACCCCCTGGGAGTATCGCGGAATCGCGTTGCAGGCCCGCGAGTGCGGTGCTATCTTTCGAAACCCTCGCCACCCGACCGCCATCATCGCGGGCCTGGTGGACGGGTCTGGAGTCGGCGACGCGGCCGGATCCAGCAGGTTCAGGACACACCCCCGAGGCGTCGCGGCATCGTCCCCGAAGCGGATCTGCCGATCGCCGGTCCATCGAAGCAACTCTTCAGCGAGCCTTCATCGACGAATGGATGCGAAGCAGGTCTGGCGCGCCGCCCTCGGAGAGCTTCAGGTGTCGCTCTCGCCCGCGAACTTCGAAACGTG
>JAYWFP010000202.1:0-3978 GCA_043778745.1 Chloroflexota bacterium | reverse complement strand
GGCTCGCGGCGCTCGGGGTGAGCCTCGGGTTCGTGGTGGCCTCGGCGTTCTTCGACGACACACCTATCGTCACCTCCACGAACATCCCGGTCGAGCCGATCGCGCTGATCGTCACGATCGCCCTGTTGCCCCTGGCCGCCTTTGTCGCCACGGCCAGGGATGCCCGCCGATTCGTGGCCGGACTTCTGGTCGCGATGGGATCGTGGTTCGTGCTGTGGTATCCGAATATCGCCGCGCTGCCGCTTCCCGCGGCGTTGTCCAACGCGTACCAGGGCCTGCTCCCGACCTATGTCTACCCGTTCCAGTTCCCGGTGAGCACGGTTGACCGGAACGGCCCAGGCCCGAGTCTGATCGGCCTCCAGCCGGCACTGTTGCTTCTGGTCCTCGCCGCGGTCGTCGTGATCGTCGGCTACAGCGCCTGGGTCTGGCGCGTCGCGCTGGCCGAACAGGCGGCCCACGATGGGATCCCGGAGGCTGCCGATCCGGCGAGTGCCGAAGGGGACGCCGCCGCTGCTCCGGTAGCGAGCGTGGATGCCGCGCCGGCGCCGAACCCGGGACCAAACGACGCCGCGCCGGCGCCGGACGCGCAGCCAGACGCAGGGGAGCCCACCACGGGCCCGTCCGTCGGGGACGCCTCGTCGACCTAGGCGGACCTCCCATACGCGAGGTCGGCAACCGCCCAGGCCGGCTCACGGGTCCATGCGAGGGGCGGACGTCGAACGCCTTGATCGAGCTGGTTGATCAGAACCACTCCGTACGAGCGTGGCCGTCCACGACATCCGTCGAATACGCTGCTCGGCCGAGCGTGGATGGGCTCGATTTGATGAGCCACCTCGATCAGCCCACGGGTGACGCCTCGTCGATCGGCCCGCGAGATCACACCTGGGCGACGGCCCTGCGGACCGGCACCGGCGCCGGGGGCACATCGGCGTGGAACCCGGCCGGCAACGCCCCCTGGGCCGCCAGGCGGCGGATCACGAAGCCGTAGTAGTCCTCGACCTTGCCCGTGACCCGCTCCCAGCTGAACTCCTGCGCGCGCTCCCTGCCCGACTCGCTCATCTGCGCCCGCAGCTGGTCATCCGCCACGAGCCGCCCGATGGCGACCGCAAGGGCCTTGGGATCCTTGGGCGGAACGAGGAGGGCGTCCCGGTCCCGACGGACCACGCCTTTGTAGCCATGGATGTCGCTGCATACGATGGCGGTGCCGGAGGCCATCGCCTCGAGGAGCACGATCCCGAACGATTCGCGCCCGGTCGCCGGTGAGACGTAGACATCGGCGGTCTTGAACAGGGCGTCCCGCTCCTCGTCGCCCACTCGGCCCAGGAATTCGACGCCACCGAGGCGTCGTGTCATCACGTAGCGGCGCGCCTCGCGCTCCTGGGGCCCGCCACCCACGATCAGGAGCCGGCACTCCGCCCCGGTCTTGCGCAGGATCCGGTACGCGCGCAGGAGTTCGAGCAAGCCCTTGCGGGCCTCGAATCGACCCACGAACAACAGGTTCGGTGTCCCGTCCCGCCATCGGGCAATCGGCACGGCGCGCTCGAAGCGCGGGATGTCGACACCGTTCGGGATGACCTTGTAATCCCCGGGAAAGAAACGATCGATGAAGTGGCGCGCCGCGGCCGATACGGCGATCCGCCCGTGCAGGCGATCGGCATACGAGCCCATCGTCTTCGACCCGAACTCGTAGGCGGCGGAGAACCCGCCGTAGGCGTGGAACGTCGCGACGTTCACGCTCGTCGAGAGGCGCAGCACGATCAGGGACAGGAACGGCACGAACGGCTCGTGAAAGTGAAGCAGATCGAACTGCTCCCGCTCAAGGACGTCGCGAACCTGGGACAGGTAGCGAGGTGACAACGTCACCGTGCCCATCGACCCGTTGGCCGGCATGGAGAAGCCCTTGCCGATCCGGATCACGTCGCCTTGCGACGCGCGTTGCAGCCCATGGGAGCTGGTGATGATCCGGACGTCGTGGCCGCGCAGGCGCAGGTTCTCGTACAGGTACCGAACGTGCTGGTTGACGCCGCCCGGGAGGGGATAGACGTACGGTGTAACGAGGCCGATCTTCACGATTCGCGTCCACCGGTTGCCGCGCCACCGGTCGTGGTTGCGGCCCCGTGCGTCGGCGGGGTTGCCGCCTCCAGCCCGCCGGACCGGGCCTCGTGCGTCGGCGGGTAGCCCAGATCCCGCCGAGTCCCGTCCCGTCGGATGCGCCCGCCGAGGTTGGCCCGGGCGTCTCGCCCGTACTTGCGCAGCTGGGCCTGAAACGTGCCGAGCTGGGCCGCGGTCTGATGGAACGTGCCATGTTCATGGGTGGTCCCGGCCAGGATGGCCGCTCGAAGATCCGCCGCGGTCCGACCTGGGAATGTGGTGTGGCCCGAGCCGATGGCCTCGAGGGCGTGGGCATCCGAGTTGCCGATCCGACTCAGGCCGAATTCATCGGCAAATCGAACCACGCGGCCATGCCACGGCCGACCAAGAGTGGTCGGATTGAAGGCCTCGATCCCGTCCGGGCGGAAGCGCGGCTCGTCGGCCAGCAGGCGGCGCAGGACGAACCCCTGGGCACATAGCGGGTATGGCACGAGCGGGTGAGCCGGAATGGCCAGACCGCCTTGTTCGTGGACGGCGGCGATCGTGCTGCGCAGGGATCGGAACGGCCGCACGGGCTCCTCGATCCACAGCGCCAGGAGGTGCCCGCCGAGCGTCGTGATCTCCTCGCCGATCACCACTTCCACGCGATAGCCACGATCCCGGGCCACCACCTGCGCGGCTCGCGCAGCGTCGATCCGCTCGTGATCGGTGATCGCAATGACATCCAGATCGGTGGTCCGCTCAACGTGCTCGAGGATCTCGATGACGCCGGCGGTCCCATCCGAGGCCAGGGTGTGGATGTGCAGATCGGCACGGCCCAGGCGCTCGGTCATGGCTTCGTCGCCGCTTCCAGCCGTCCCGTACCGGCACGCGCCTCGGGATCCAGGTCCGGCCAGATGGGCGAGAACACGGACCACCACTGGTCGGGTGCCTCGGCAATCGATTCCTCCATCGCCTGCGCGACGCCAGTCATCGCCGCGGTAAGGCGCTGTCGTCGCGTCCCGTCGGCTGGGAAATCGACACGGCGCAGCTGGCCGCGGTACCGGCCCCCGCTTGCTCGGCGCACGGCGGCGACCCAGATGGGCAGTCCGCGTTCGAGCGCGAGCAACCCCGGGCCCATCGGCAGCGGGGCGATTGCCCCGAAGAACGGGACGTCGATCGTACCGCCCGCGACATTCCGATCGGCAACCATGCCCACGACGCCGCCATCGTCGAGCGTGAGATTGAGGGCGCGCCGGGCATCGCGCAGGCCGACGATATCGACGCCCACTGAGCTGCGCGTCCGGACGATCCACGCTTGGAGCGCGGGATCTTCCAGGGTTTCCATCGGAGCCATCACGTGCCGCCCTGTCCGGGCAACCGCAAATAATGCCGGGTACTCGACCGCGCCGAAATGCATCGCGACGAAGATCATCGGCCCGGGCTTGCCGAAGGCGTCGGCGACCGTTTCCGGGGTCTCGACGATCAGGCGACGTTCGAGGTCCTCGGAGCTACGCCCGGGAAGGCGCGCCATGTCGAGGTAGTACCGAACCGCCTGTCGAAACGCGGCCCGAACGACCCCCTCGAGGGCGACATCGTCCGTGGCGGCGGAGCGGATCACTCCGCCACCGAGGTCGCGCAGAACCAGGTGCTGAGCGACGCGGCGCAGGTTGTGCCGGGCGCGAACCGCACGAGCCGGCGCCAGGCGATACCAGAGCATGCCGGCAGCATCGCCGATCGCGTTGACCGGACCCTCAGGCAGGACGACGAGCAGCCACGCCGCACCGGCGACGAGGCGCGCCCGGATGCGCTGTCCAACCGTGGCCACGGGCTGCGATGCGGCGGCCGGGTCGGTCATGCGGCCTCGACGCTCGTCATGGCCGCCGCGCGGGCCTCGAGCGCATCGCG
>JAYWFP010000201.1:0-9377 GCA_043778745.1 Chloroflexota bacterium | reverse complement strand
GGATCGGGCGGGCAATTTCGGGCTTGTCGACGACGAACGCGAACATCGCACGGTCGCCCCAGCGCCCGAGGAACAGGTGCCCGTAGATGTTGACGCCGGCATCGGCGAGAGCGCGGGACAATCGGGCCATCCCTCCGGGCCGATCGTCGACCTCGGTGAGGATCGACTCACCTTCGACGTAGACGTACTTGCCGGCATCGAGGATCTCGCGGGTGGCGTCATCGTCGGCCGTCGTCATGATCACGTGGCCGGCCCCACCGATCCCGCCGCCGCCAATGGCGCGAAGATCAACGCCTCGGGCGGCAAGAAGCTCGGCGAGGGTTGCCATGGCGCCAGGGTCGTTCTTCAGTTGGACCACGAACTGATTGGCCATGCCGTCCTCCACGTCGCGAACACCTCGATCAGTGTCCTGCCGGTCCATCCTACCGGCCCGATGGCCCGACCGCCGCTAACCGGTACGATCCGACCGTGACAATGCCTGATCTGGCCCTTCCGGTCCCGCTCCGTGCCTCGATGGCGGACCTGCCACCCGAAATCGCCCGGGCGCTTGCGGCCGCCTCGCCCGATCTGGGCGCTGCCCGGCGGCGAACCGTCCAGTCCGGTGGCATCCCCTGGCAGCTGGCCGAGTGGGGCAACCCGTCCGACCGACCGGTCGTGCTGATCCATGGGGTGACCTCGAACGCGGAGACGTTCTGGCGGATGGCGCCGGCTATCGCCGCGTCGGGACGACGCGTGATCGTGGTCGACCTGCCGGGGCACGGCCGAACCGGCCACTGGCAGGGGCACCATCGGTTCGCCGAGACTGCCGCAGATGTTGCCGCGCTGCTCGATGCCGCAGGGCTACTCGAGCCGCATCTCGCGGTCCTCGGGCACTCGTGGGGCGGGATGGTGGTGGCCGCCCTGCCGTCAACGGGGATCCGGCCCGACCGACTCATCCTGCTGGACCCACCCGCGCTACCGGTGGCGGTCATGGAGCTCATGACCCACGATCCCCTCGAACGCAAGTACGACCACTTGGACGAGGCTCTCGAAGCCATCAGGTCCGTCAACCCCGGCTGGTCCGATGGCGACATTCACGCCAAGGCACTCGGCCTCACCCAGTTCGACCTAGGCGCCGTCGAGGCGATCCTGCTTGAGAACGGCGATTGGGACGGCGGGCTCGGGGCCCTCTCAGATCCAGCCGCCCAGGGCCTTTCTATCTGGCTGATCCGGGGCGAGTTCAAGGACGGAAGCCTGATCCCGGACGCCGTCCTGCCGGCCTATGTCGCCCGGATCGGAGCGGATCACATCATCACGATCGCCAGCGCTCCGCACTCCCCGCAGCGGATGTACCCCGAGGCCACGGTGCTCGCGATCCTCCGCGCGCTCACGGCCTAGGTGTCGTCTCCAAAGACGTTGTTGACAATTGAGAGCCCCCGGGCACGGTGTGAGGTGTTCAACACCACACCGCAGGGAGGCTCTCATGGCCCATCCTAAGGCCCGTCTCAACGTCCTTGGTCGCGAACTGCTGGTGACGCGAGTGACCGTCACCGTCCGCATACCGCGCTCGGTGGTCTCAGCCCCGCGGAGGTTGTCAAGAACGTCCATGGTGATCACACCTAGGTCGTTCAGCCCGCTCGAGCCTTCAACCGGCTCCCGGGCAGTCCGCGAGGGAGGCTCCGCGAGCGTGGGTTCAGCGCGGGGCCGGGGCCCGGTGCAAGGCGATCGCTCGTTGATACGCGGCGAGGTAGGCCGGCGCTGAGCCGGTCCTCCAATCGAAGTCGACGGCCATGCCGCGGTCCAGCAGCGCCGCCCACGGCGCACCACCGGCTCGATACCGCTGTCCGAAGGACCGACACGCCTCGATGAGGGCATCGGCAGTCGGTGCGCGGAACACGAAACCGGTCCCGGAACCTGGGCGCTCCAGCTCATCGATGACCGTATCGGCGAGCCCGCCCGTGGCATGGACGATCGGCGGTGTCCCATACCGGAGCGCCACCATCTGGCCGGTCCCGCACGGCTCGAAGCGCGACGGCATGAGAAACCCGTCCGCGCCTGCATAGATCCGGCGCGCCATGTCCCGGTCGAATCGCTCGATCAACGCAACGCGATCCGGCCTCGCCGCCGCCAGGTCGCGCAGCGCCCCCACCAATGCGGGTGGGCCGGACCCCTGGACAACCAGCCGGAACCCGTCCGCGAGCAGCTTGGGTGCTGCGTCGGCAACGAGATCGAAGCCCTTCTGCGGATCGAGGCGCCCGATCATGCCGAGGACCGGGTCCGGATCGGCGGGATCCATGCCTGCTCGCCCGAGCAGGTCCGCGCGACACGCCGACTTGCCAGCGCGATCCGTCCGCGAGAAGGGTGCCGCGAGGGCCGGGTCATTGGCCGGATCCCAGAGGTCGGTGTCGAGGCCGTTGAGGATGCCGAAGAATCGGTCCCCCCGCTGTCGCAGGTCGCCGTCGAGGCCCATCCCGAATTCAGGCGTCAGGGCTTCCCGGGCAAAGCCCGGGCTGACGGTGTTCACGAGGTCGACCCCGAGGATGCCCGCTCTGAGGAGGTCAACGCCCTCATCGCTGGGGGTCGCTGCAACCCATTCGGGCCCTAACTCCGCAACGTGGTCCGGCGAAGTCCACCCGTGGTAAGCGAGGTTGTGGACGGTGAGGAGCGTCGCCGGCGCGCCTGCTGAGCCAGGTACCGTGCCGGCCGGCCGGCCGAGATACCGAACCGTCGGGGCCGCGTGCCAATCGTGGAGGTGGAGCACGTCCGGCTCTCTGCCTTCGACGCGCATCACCTCGAGCGCCGCGCGGCACAAGACAGCAAAACGTGCGGCGTTATCGGCGAAGTCGCCCGAGTCGTCCCCGTAGTAGCCGCCGGCCCGATCGAACGATGTCGGGTGGTCGATCAGTCGAAGGCGATACCCATCCGCCTGAACATCGATGACCTCGACCTTCGTCCGGGCGCCCGCGCGACGGCCCGCGCGACGCCCTGCTGCCGAAACGCCGACCGTGCGCCGGCCCCGGATCTGATCCGCCGGAACGAGCATCCCGCGATAGCGGGGCAGGAAGACATCGATCGGCGTTTCGATGTCGTCGCCGGGCAGGCTTCCCAGTGCCCGCGCCAGGGCGTCCACGACATCGGCCAGGCCCCCGGTCTTGGCCCATGGTTCGCACTCGGCCGCAATGAATGCAACGCGGATCGACATGGGAACGATGGTAGCGCCCGGCGATGCCGGGTCGCGACCGTGGCGTGCGCGTGGCCACGGACCGGCACGTGACGGAATCCGCGCCCGGGCCGGGTTGCTGAACCGGTACAATGCGCGACGAATGGACCCCCTCGTGCGCATTCCGTCGGTTCGGTCGACCGCTCTTCGTGTGCCTCCGGCCCTCGCGGGACTTGAGCGGCTCGCCTACAACCTGTACTGGGCGTGGCACCCGAGCGCGAAGGCCCTGTTCAGTCGCCTCGATCCCATCGCCTGGAGTCGCAGTCACAATCCCGTGGCAATCCTGTCCGGGCCGATCCGATGGGCCGAATTCCTCGATAACTCCGACTTCGTGGCCGCCTACAACGAGGTCATCGAAGCGTTCGATCGATACATCGCCAATGGCCACGATCACTGGTTCCACCAGCGTCACGGCAATGAACTGACCGGTCCGATCGCGTATTTCTGTGCCGAATACGGGATCCACGAGTCGCTGGGCATCTATTCCGGCGGTCTCGGCGTCCTTGCCGGCGATCACCTCAAGACCGCCAGCGACATGTCCCTGCCCTTCGTCGGGGTGGGCCTCCTCTATCGGCGCGGCTACTTCCGACAGACCATCGACGCCGACGGGCACCAGGAACACGCCTATCCGAACTACGACCTGTCGCGGTTGCCGTTGACGAGGGCGCTCGATCGAGCCGGTGATCCCCTGTCGGTGTCGGTCCAGCTACCGGGCCGGGACGTCCAGGTCGACGTCTGGACCGCCCAGGTCGGGCGGGTCCCGGTTCTCCTGCTGGACACGGATACGCCCGAGAACCACCGGGCCGATCGGCCGATCACCCACATCCTGTACGTCCGCGGCAGGGAGATGCGCCTCCACCAGGAGCTCGTCCTCGGCGTCGGCGGCGTGCGGGCCATTCGAGCCCTCGGGATCGAGCCCGCGGTCTGGCACCTGAACGAGGGCCACTCGGCGTTCCTGCTCGCGGAGCGAGCGCGCGAGGCTGTCGCCGCTGGCGCAAGCCTGGAGGACGCGCTGGCCGAGAACCGAAAGAACAGCGTCTTCACGATCCACACTCCCGTGTCGGCGGGCAACGAACGGTTCGATGCCGAGCTCGTTCGCCAGATTGCCGGGCCCCTGCTCGAAGGAGATGGCCGACCCGACACGGGCGGCGTGCCGATCGATCGCCTCCTCGAGATTGGGGTCGGAGCGGACGGCGATACCAGCCACTTCGACATGACCGCCTTCAGTCTTCGCCTCACGGTCGGCGCGAACGCGGTGAGCCTGCTGCATGCCGAGACCGCCAACGCCACCTGGCGTGACGTGGTCCCGAACCCGATCCTCGGGATCACGAACGGAATCCATACCCCGAGCTGGGTCGGTCGGCCGATCGCCGAACTTCTCGAGCGGCAGCTCGGCGCGGATCTCGATCACATCGAGTCAGGGGCACCCACGAATCGATGGTGGGAGCGCATCGGCGAGATCCCGGATGCGGACCTGTGGGCTGCGCATCTCCGCCAGAAGCGCGAACTCTCGCACTTTGCCCGCGGCCGTATGCGCGTGCAGCTGGCGCGACATGGGGAGGCCCCCCGGACCCTCGATGAGCTCGAGGATGTGCTCGATCCGAACGCCCTTACGATCGGCTTTGCGCGACGCTTCGCGACGTACAAGCGAAGCGGCATGATCTTCACGGACATCGACCGCCTGGCAAAGCTCGTCCATGACACCGATCGTCCGCTCCAGATCATCTTCGCCGGCAAGGCCCACCCCGCGGACCGGCCCGGCCAGTCCGTGATCCAGCAGATCTTCTCCCGTTCGCGCAGCGCGGCCCTCCGGGGACGCGTCTTCATCCTCGAGGACTATGACCTCCGAATCGGTCGGTTCCTGGTTCAGGGCGTGGACGTCTGGCTAAACAACCCGCGGCGCCCGCTCGAGGCCTCCGGGACATCCGGCATGAAGGCTGCGGCCAACGGCGTCGTCAATGCCAGTGTCCTCGATGGCTGGTGGGATGAGGGCTTCGATGGCGACAACGGGTGGGCCATTGGCGGACGGGACATGAACCCGGACGAAGCGGCGCAGGACTGGTCTGATTCGCAGGACCTGTACCGGATCCTGGAGCAGGAGATCATTCCGGCCTACTACCAGCGCGACGCGGCCGGAATGCCCACGGAATGGCTCGGCTGGATGCGGCGGTCCATGGCCAAGGCGTTGTGGCGCTTCTCCACCACGCGAATGCTCCGCGAGTACGCGGAGCAGCTCTACCTTCCGGCAGCCGGCATCAGGACGAAGGACGTGATCGCGGGCTGACGGTCCCGGGGTCGATTTGAGCTCGGATGGTCAGTCGCCCAGCAAGACCGCGGCGCTCCGCGGGTCGAGCGTAACCGCTCCCCGATCCTCGCCGATCACGATGCGCCCGATCGTCAGCTCTTCGCGTTCGTCGAGTCCGGCCAGCCGATCGCGACCGAGCTCGAGCGTCCGGACATCGTCCCCGGCATTGATGAGCACGAGTCCATGGTGCCCATCGGCCTCGCGACCCAGCGCGATCGCCCGACCGGCAGCGAAGAGGGCGGAAACGGTCCCTCGACGCAGCGCGACCGTATCGCGCCGAGCGGCAATCGCAGATCGCACGTAGGTCCGGTGATCGAGACCGGCCGCGCCGGCATCTGCAAGACGCTCCGGGTAGGAACGGCGGCAATCCGGATCGGGTCCACCGCTCATCGCAAGCTCGTCCCCGTAGTAGATGGATGGCGTGCCCGGCAGGGTCAGCTGGATCAGGGTCGCGATCCTGAGCAGGACCGCATCCTCACCCAGGACTGACACGGCGCGCGGCGTATCGTGGCTCCCGAGCAGGTTGTACTGGACCGCCGTCGTTTCGGATCGGTTGATGGCGAGGTTCCGGACGAGGGCATCGCCGAAGGCGGGACCATCGAGGCCTACGAGATTGTCTCGATAGTTCTGCTGGCCGTCGGCGAGGCCGTGGTCGATATGCGGTCCGCCGACGAAACCCAGGATTGCCATGGTGAGCGGGTAGTTCATGAGGGCATCGAAGCGATCGCCCATCAGCCACTCAGGCGCATCGACCCAGATCTCGCCGACCAGGTACGTCT
Organism: Chloroflexota bacterium; assembly: GCA_043778745.1. Taxonomy (GTDB): domain Bacteria; phylum Chloroflexota; class Limnocylindria; order Limnocylindrales; family CSP1-4; genus UBA5189. The sequence continues at coordinate 3,094 of JAYWFP010000201.1, read as the reverse complement.
CCGGGTTGATCGCCCGGACCCGGGCGCGGAACTCCGGCCAGAACGTCGGGTCTTCGATGTCCTGGGGGACGTCAAGGCGCCAGCCGTCGATCCCGAAGCGTGTCCAGTGCTCGACGACCCGCATCAGGTATTCGCGCACCGGCCGATGCTCCACCCGCAGCTTCGGCAGGCCCGGAACGTCCCACCAGGATCGGTAGCCGCGCGTGCCCGGCTCGCCGCACAGGTGCTCGTCCACCAGGACGCTCCGGCGACCGTCCGTGACCTCGTCATCGAGGTAGAACCAATCTCGGTAGGGCGAGGCGCCGCCAGACTCGATCACGTGCTGGAACGGCCAGAACCCTCGGCCCACGTGGTTCAGGACGCCGTCGAGGACGACCCGGATCCCGCGTTCATGGGCACGGTCCAGCAGCTCTCGGAGGGCCGCATCACCACCCAGCAATGGGTCGACGGTCATGAAGTCATACGTGTTGTAGCGGTGGTTCGAGGCCGCGCTGAAGATCGGGTTCAGATACAGCGCCGTGATCCCGAGATCCACGAGCTCATCCAGCCGGCCGGCGAGGCCGAGCAGGTCGCCGCCCTTGAACCCGTGGAGGGTGGGCGGGGCGGCCCACGGTTCCATGGGCCCCGGATCGGGCACCCGTGCGCTTGATGCGAAGCGGTCCGGAAAGACCTGATAGAAGACGGCGTCCTGCGCCCAGCGCGGCGCCTCGGAGCTCATTGCGATGCCGCCCATCGATTCGGGATCCTTCGAGTTCGCGCGGCCGCGGTGACATACTCGTTGGCACATGAACGTTGATTCACCGGTTCAAATGCTCCTGTGCTGAAACGCTCATTGGAAGGATCTGCCAGACGCGGCTCGCGGACCGCCCGCCTGGTCCCGTTCGTGGCTGCACTGTCCCTGATTGGCGCGAGCTGCGGTTTCTCCCAGCCGACGGTTGCCCCCGCGACGAACCAGGGTTCCGACGGCGTGCCGAACGCAACGTCGGTTGCCTGCCCGCTCCCCACCACGATGCCGCTCCAGCCCGGTGGCTGGTGGACCAATCGCGTCTTCTACGAACTGTTCGTCCGCTCGTTTGCGGACGCTGACGGGGATGGTATCGGCGATCTTCGCGGCCTGACCGCGCACCTCGATTATCTCAGCGACGGAGCGGCTGCGACCGGCGATGACCTCGGCGTCGGTGGCATCTTGCTGATGCCAATCTTCACATCCGGCAGTTATCACGGCTACGACATCATCGACTACGAGCAGGTTGATCCTCGATACGGCGACCTCAAGTCGTTCGCGGCGTTCGTCGACGCCGCGCACCGGCGCGATCTCGAAGTAGTCCTCGATCTGGTGATCAACCACACGTCGGCCGACCACCCGTGGTTCCAGGACGCGCTCGCCGGCGGTCCGCACCGGGACTGGTACGTCTGGCGCGACAGCGATCCCGGCTGGCCCGGGGTCGCGGGTGGCTCGCCGTGGCACGAGACCGCATCTGGCTGGTACTACGGCGCGTTTGGGGCCGGGATGCCGGACCTCAACCTCACCAATCCCGCCGTCACGGCGGAGATCGAGCGGATTGCTCGCCTGTGGCTTGACCGTGGCGTGGACGGATTTCGGCTCGACGCCGCCAAGCACCTGATCGAGACCGGCCCGACGGCGCAGGTCAATACGCCCGAGACGATGGCCTGGCTGTCCTCGTTCCGCGACGCGGTTCACGTCTCGCACCCCGAAGCGCTCGTCCTCGGGGAAGTATGGGAGCCGCGCATCGTTACCTCGGGATACGTTGCGGACGGGTCGCTCGACATGGCCTTCGACTTCGGCTTCGGCCCGGCCGCGCTCGGCGCGGCCCGACTCGGAGATGCGGCGACCCTGACCTCGGGCATCGCGGAACTGGCCGATCGCTATCGGACCGGGGGCGTCGCGACCTTCCTCACGAATCACGATCAGGCGAGGGCGATGACCGAGCTCCGTGGCAACCGCGTCACAGCCGGCCTGGCTGCCGAGGCGCTCCTGACCAGCCCGGGTGTCCCGTTCATCTACTACGGCGAGGAAATCGGCCTCCAGGGTGCCAAGCCCGACGAGGACATCCGTGCACCATTCCCGTGGACGCCGACCGGCCCGGACTACGGCTTCACGACCGGCGCGCCCTGGGAGCCGTTCGGGCCGGGCCCCCAGACCGCGAACGTGGCCTCGGAGTCCGGTGACGCGGGCTCCCTCCTGACCACCTACCGGACCCTGCTGGATGTCCGGAACCTGATCCCGGCCCTGGCCAGGGGCAGCGCGCGACGGGTCGATGTTGCCCCGCGCGATCTGGCGGTGACCCTGCGCTGGGACGGTAGTCACGGCGCGCTGGTGATCCAGAATCTTGGCGATCGACCGGCAGAATCGCCGATGCTGAACCTGGCGTCTGGACCGATCTGCGGACAACCGCACGCGAGCGTGGTCTATCAATCGGGCCCTGGAAGCGAGACCCTGGTCGCCGCCGATCCCGTCATTGGTCCAGCCGGTGGGCTGAGGGACTACGTTCCGCTCGCACGCGTCCCCGCGTGGACCACGGTCGTCATCACACTCAACCCTTGACGCCGCCGATCGCGAGGCCGGACGTGATCCAGCGCTGGACGATGAAGTAGACGATCGCCGGTGGAACGGCGAACAGGATGGCGAACGCCGAGAACTGGGACGAGGGCGTACTCGTCCAACTGGTGATGATCGCGGGCCGGACCGTCCGGCTCAAGATCCCGTGTCCCGGTTGTTCCGGGACTTGACATACATCTTTGGCCCAGCATGTCCGGACCAATCGATTCCTCACGACCTATCGTCCGGCACCTCCTGCCGCGACGGCGGCACGACAGCGGTGGAACCGCGAATAACAAGGTGCGTGGCGAATTGGTGCTGGGCCGGCTCCAGCGGGTTCCGTCGAGGACCTCCGTCGATGACGAGGCGGACCGCCTCCTCGCCCTTCTGGCGGTTCGGCTGATGGACGGTGGTCAGCGGCGGATCCGTGTACTGGGCAACATCAAGATCATCGAAACCAACGACCGACAGGTCGGCCGGCACGCGCAGGCCCAGCTCGCGAGCCGCCCGCAGGGCCCCGATGGCCATCGCGTC
>JAYWFP010000200.1:0-3979 GCA_043778745.1 Chloroflexota bacterium | reverse complement strand
TCGCTGCCGGCGACCTCAACGGGGCGGCCTTGATCGCCCTGGACCGGGTGGGCGCGGCGGCCACGCCAGAGCACGCGAACCAGCTCCAGATCGCGCGGCAGGTCAACGCCCTCGTGGGGATCATCGGTGGGGCGCTGGTGCTCCTGCTCCTGCCCGGCTGGGCGATCTTCCACTGGCTTCGATTCGGCCGCGATCCCCTGTACATCGACTCCCAATCCGTCCTCGTTCCGGCGCCGCCGGCCGGGATGACCGCGGCTGCCGGAACGCTGGTGCTCGACGGACAGACCTCCCGGCGCTCGCTCACGACGGCACTTCTCGACCTCGCGAGTCGCGGTCAAGTTGCCTTTCGACAGGACAAGGGGTTCCTCGGCCTCGGCGGAACCAAGCTCGCCATCGATGTCGGGGGCCGCGCGGCAACGGCAGCACAGGACGACCTGGCCGGCGCGTCTCGTGGCTCGATCGATGCGGCGCCGCCCACGTCAGTCGATCATTCGATCCTGCCGGGCCTCCCCGGGGTGCAGTCGGCCGTGACGGCCAGCGATGTGGGGCCCGCGGTCGCTCGTTCCCGTCTTGCCCTGGCGAATCGGAAACCCACGTCGGCGGCCGAAGCGTACCTGCTCACGCGCCTCAACTCGCTCGCTTCGGACGACGCGATCGAGCCTGGAGATGTGGCCAAACTCGCCACGGATGTCCCGACCTTCGAACGCAGGCTTGAAGATGCGGTGGTGAGCCTCGGCTGGTTCGGGCGCCGGCCATCGAGCGTCGTCGCGCGCTGGCGAGGCATCGGGGTCGTCGAGCTGGTCATCGGCGGGCTACTGGTCTTCGCGGGTGTGTCCATTCGAGCCAGTGGTCTCACGGTCGTCGGAATCGCCGGGGTCATCGCGGGCATCCTGACCTTCCTCCTCGCACCAGCCATGCCGGCGAGGACGATGGCCGGGGCGATGCAGCGCGCCTGGCTCCATGCCTACCGACGGACACTGTCGAGGACCATGGAGCAGGCGCGCTCCATGGACCAGGTCGTCCAGGAGGCGGGACTTGACTGGCTCGAGACACCGGACCAGGCGGTCGTCTGGTCGGTCGCCCTGGGCCTGGCCGGGCAGGTGGAGGACGTCATCGGACGGACGATGGCCGACTCGGAGGCCACCGGCTCGCAGGTCGGCTACCTGCCGCTCTGGTACCGCGGCCATGATGGGTCGGCGTTCGTAGCCGGCGGTTCCGCTGGCGGGGGCGGCGGACTGTTCTCCTCGTCCGGGGTTCCGGATCTCGGCGGCATGTTCTCCGCGCTCGGTACCGTCGGCAGTGCCCCGTCATCGTCCGGGGGCGGCGGCGGCGGCGGATTTGGCGGCGGTGGCTCGGGCGGCGGTGGTGGTGCCGGCGGCGGGTTCTAGGCTCTCGGTCGCGCCGCTCGGCGCACGATCGTCGACGCCCCTACACTGCGCCGCATGGGTGCAGTCGACACGATGGAAACGTTCTTCGAGAAGCTCAACGATGGTGATCGACCGGGAGCGGTGGCGCTCATGGACGAGCGCGTCGAGATGCGGATCCACGTCGGTGACAACGCGCGAACGCTGCGGGGCGTCGAGCAGGTCGGTGGCTGGTTCCTGCGTGCCGAACCCGGCCTCAAGATGATCCCGGGCGAGGTGCGTGACCTGGGAATCACCTACCAGGCCGATGTCCTTACCGTTCGCCCAGGCGCGCTCTCCCAACACCTCGATGCTTCATTCCGGGTCGAGGCGGGCAAGATCACGTCGATCAATCTCACGCCGAGATAGTGCAGCCAGGTCGGCCGATGATCTGGCCGACCGGTTGATCAGGGCCCCTGGCCCGGCCTCCGCGCCCATGGGGTCGCGGCCCGCCGCGGCCCGCCGCGGATCCGTGATCGTTACGGACTCGCCGACGGCGCAGGACTCGTGGAGGCACCGGGGACGGTGGTCGGAGCCACGACCGGGATGATCACGTTGGCACCGATCACCACCTTGTCACAGTTCGGAATGGTGGTCTTGTTCGTCTCGCACAGGACGGCCAGGGGCACCCCAAAACGATTTGCGATCCGGGACATCGTGTCGCCCGACTGGACGACGTAGATCTGCTGGCTGGGCTCCGGGACCGGCGTCGGGACGAACGGCGTGGCGCTCGCCGATCCCTGGCTCGGACCGGTCGACTGGTTCGGTCCCGTCGTCGCGGGTGGGTTTCCGACCCCAAGTATCGCCGGCAGAACGAACAGGGCCGCGGCAGCGATGACGACGGCGGCAACCGCGACCAGGATCGGGGGCATGGATACCCCGGACAGCCCCATGCGGGTCTTGAGCGTCGGATAGGCTTCCCGGCGCCGGAGCCGCTCCCAGGACGGCGCCGTCCGGTCGACCGGAGCCCGAGTCGGGCGCCCCTGGCGAGCCCGCTGAGGTCGACCTTCCGCATCGTCGTCCCGCCCGGAGCCATCGGGCTCCGCAGGGCTCTCCCCGTCCTCGGCGAACCGTCCGCGAGTGGCGGGCTCGCCCGGAGCAGGCTCACCCCAGGACGGCGCCTCGACCGGGGGCGGCAGCACGGTGTCTGACGGGCCGCTCGGGGCACGGTCGCCGCGATCGGAGGGCTGCCCGGACGATGGCTGATTGGCGATTCGGTCCGCGAACGAACCAGCGAGCCCGCCACCTCGTGGAGGGATCGGGACGACGTCCGGCTGGTCGTCCGATGTGGTCTCATCGAATCCGGCGCGCCCGGATGCACCTCCGCCCATCCAGGGTGGCGGGGATGCCCAATCGCGAGGTGGGTTGCGCTCCGATCCCGGCGCATTCGCGGGACGATCGTCATCGTTGACCGCGCGACGTGGCGCTCCATCGGACGCATCGGCTGCGTCGGACGCGGCAGATACCGCCAGGCCGTCGGATCGCGCCTGCGCGGCTTCTCGACGAGCCCAATCCTGGAACGTCGGGCATACCGCGAAGGCCGACGACAGGCAATAGGCCTGCTGGTGGGCGAGCGCCCGCGGCGCAGGGCGGACCTCCGCGTAGCAGCGATGGAGATGGTCAGGACTCGTGGCGCGCGAATCCCGATCGCCCTCGAACGCCACGAACGGGCAGGCGATCGCCTCATCGACACTGGGTAGCCCGTGCTCGGTCATCGGCGCCATCATACCGGCGGACCTCAATGCCCTGACGGCCGCGTTGCGGTCCCCCTCGATTGCCATCGGGCTCATGATGGCAAGCACACATTCGGGCCTGGGCAGCGCGGCCGGGACCATCGACCTATCGAGCACGAACCAGTGGCCGGGTGCCGTGCTGGCCGGAATGCCGTAGGGTCGGGGTTACGTTCTGATCCGCACCGAGTGTTCGTTCATGTCTGCCGATTTGCCAGCCCCGCGCCCAAGCCGGCTCCCTCCGCCACGACAGCCTGTCGGCGTCGCGATTCTTCTGGTCCTGACGATCCTGAGATCGGGAGGTCTGGCGCCTGTTCAGGCGTCGACGGTTGCGCCGCCTGACTCGGCCGTCTTCGATGCGCCGGCAGGCCCTCTCGCCGCGAGCCAGTTCGCGCGGAAGCTGTCGGCCGATGTCTATGGCTACCTGCCCTACTGGGAAATCGATAGCGGCACCGATGCCTACCTTCGCTATGACCTCCTGACCGACATCGCCCTGTTTTCGGTTGGGTTCACCTCGACCGGTACCATCTCAACGTCGGGCACGGGATACCCTGCCGTCACCGGCTCGACTGCCGGGACGATCGTGTCCCAGGCTCATGCCGCGGGCGTCCGAGTCGATCTCACGATCACCTCCTTTGGCTACGCGAAGAACGCTGCGTTCTTCACCAACCCCGTTGCGATGAGCGCCGCCGCCTCCGCCATCTCCGAGCTCGTGCGGTCCGAGGGACTCGACGGCGTGAATCTCGACGTCGAGTTGCTCTACGGCGAGAACTTCGCAGCGTATGGCCTCTTCATCGGCCAGCTTCGCGCGGCGCTCCTCTCATGGAACCCCGCAGCACGGGTGTC
>JAYWFP010000199.1:0-3990 GCA_043778745.1 Chloroflexota bacterium | reverse complement strand
TCGGTCACGTCAAGGTCTCCACGGGAACGCGACCGTGACCGCGCGCACGATTGATCGCCTTGGCGAACGGGGTCACGAGACGGACGTAGGCGGACGCGCGGCCCATCACAATGGCCGGGCCGGCGGCAAGCGCTGCCCGCAGGTCAGCCGGCGAATCGGCGGATCCCATCATCGCCGTGTACGCGACTCCGACCTCGACAGCCATGTGGGCGTCCGACACCGCGACCCCCGGCACGTCGACTGCGCGGGCCAGTTCGGCCGCGCGCTGGTTACCGTCGCCGAACATCAGCCGGGCGTTCCAGATCTCGATCCAGTCGACCGAAGCGGCGAGCGCCTCGAGATTCCGTGGTGCTTCACTCCTGGCCAGCGACCCGCGGAATCGATCGAAGGGATGGGGGATGCCCACCAGCCCGCCCTGGTCCCGAACCGCGCGGATCGTATCGAGGGCCGACATCCCCGGCCGGACCGCCTCGGACAGGAAGACCGCGATCAGGTCCCCGTCGCGGGTCCGGATCTCCTCGCCCACGAGCACGCTCAGACCCTCGGGCGCAACATCGCGTCCCGCGAGGGCACCGTCGATCCGGTCATGATCGGTGATGGCGAGGTGGGTCAGGCCACGCTTTGCCGCGGCGGCAACAACGCTCCTCGGCGAGGCGAGGGAATCGAAGCTGGCCGACGTGTGGCAATGAAGATCGACGAAGGACCGATTCGCGATCACCGCCGATTCGCGCGGCTACAGCGACTGGACGAGCGACTTCTTGAAGAAGCCGTAGTGCTTGAGGGCTTCGCCGGTCCCGAGCGCGACGCAGTTCAGGGGGTTCTCCGCAACGTGGCATGGAACGCCCGTAACCTGGGTCAGCAACTTGTCGATGTTCCGGAGCATGCTGCCGCCGCCGGACATGACCATGCCCTTGTCGATGATGTCTGACGACAGCTCCGGCGGCGTCTGCTCGAGCACGTGCCGGACCGCCGCGACCAGCTGCTGGAGCGGTGCCTCAATGGCCTCCATGACTTCCGTCGACGTGATCGGAATAGTCCGCGGCAGGCCGGCGATGAGATCGCGTCCGCGCACCTCCATGCTCAGCTCGCGCTCGAGCGGCAGGGCCGTGCCGATCGTGATCTTGACCTCTTCGGCCGTTCGCTCACCGATCATCAGGTTGTACTTCTTGCGGATGTACGACGCGATGTGCTCGTCGAACTTGTTGCCGCCGACGCGAAGGGACGTCGAGACAACGATCCCGCCGAGCGCGATGACAGCGATCTCGCTGGTCCCGCCGCCGATGTCGATGACCATGTTCCCGGACGGTCCGCTGATCGGGACGTTGGCGCCGATCGCGGCGGCCAGCGGTTCCTCGATCAGGTAGGCCTCCTTGGCCCCGGCCTTGAGCGCCGCGTCCCGGACCGCGCGCTTCTCGACGGACGTCACGCCGGCCGGAACGCTGATCATGACCTCGGGCCCACTGAACATGAACTTGCCGCCGGTTGCCTTGCGGATGAAGAACCGGAGCATGGCCTCGGTGATGACGTAGTCGGCGATGACCCCGTCCTTCATCGGCCGGATCGCGGTGATGTTGCCGGGTGTGCGGCCGATCATCTCGCGCGCTTCCTCGCCGACAGCGCGGATCCGATTCTCGTCGTCAACGGCGACGACGGATGGCTCCTGGATGACGATGCCCTTGCCCTCGACGTGGACGAGGACGTTGGCCGTGCCGAGGTCGATGCCGATCTTCATGGGTATTGGATGGAATCCTCTTCCTGAACGCGCTCGATTCGGGCGCCGAGATCCAGGAACTTCTTCTCGATGTTCTCATACCCGCGTCGGACGTGGTGTCCACCGTGAATCGTGGAGGTGCCGTCAGCCGCGAGCGCGGCCAGGATGAGCGACGCGCCGGCACGCAGGTCGGAAATCTCGACCTCGGCTCCGGTCAGGTGGGCGGGACCATCCACGATGGCGTGATGGGCATCCGGAAGCTCGACCGATGCCCCCATCTTGCGCAACTCGATCATCCACTCGAGGCGATCCTCGAAGATCGATTCGTGGATGGTCGAGCGTCCATTGGCCTGGGTCAGGAGGACGCTCGTGGGGGGTTGAAGGTCCGTGGCCAGGCCCGGGTAGGGAGCGGTTTCGATGGCCGTCGGCAGGTAGTCGCCGGGGCCCACGTTCGTCGCATCCACGGTCAGGGTGTCCGGGCCGCAGGCGACGTCGATGCCCATCGACCCCATGACCTGGACGAGAGCGTCGAGGTGCTCGCACTCGGTCCGCTCGAGCGTGACCTTGCCCCCGGTCATGGCCGCGGCGATAGCGAACGTGCCCGCCTCGATCCGATCCGGCATCACCTGGTGATCGGCGCCCCGCAGCCGCTTCTTTCCATGAACCTCGATCGTGTCCGGTGCGGTCCGCTCGACGTCGGCGCCCATCTTGCGCAGGAAGTCGATGAGGTCGTCCACCTCGGGTTCCTGGGCGGCGGGACGGATCACGGTCCGGCCGTCGGCCAGGGTCGCGGCGAGCAGCGCGTTCTCGGTGCCCATCACGGACACGTGCGGGAAGGTGACCTCGCCGCCACGCAGCCGACCCGGCGCCTTGGCGTAGTAGTAGCCGTAGCGGTAGGTGACCTCGGCGCCGAGGGCCCGCATCGCATCGACATGCATGTCGACCGGTCGCCGGCCGATCCGGTCGCCACCCGGGTTGCTGATGATGACCTCGCCGAACCGGGTCAGGAGCGGGCCGAGGAGCATGAAGCTGGAGCGCATCTTGGCCGCGGCCTCCAGCGGCACGAACAGCCAATCCACGTCACCGGCCGAAATCTCGTACGTGTTCGGTGCCGGATGATCCACGACCACGCCGATGTCCGTCAGGGTCTCGGTCATGGCGCGCACGTCCTCGATCTCCGGGACGTTTGTGAAGCGGCAGCGCTCTCCCGTCAGCACGGCTGCGGCCAGCAGCTTGAGCGCCGCGTTCTTGGCACCGGCGACGGTCACGGTCCCGTGCAGCGCGGCGCCGCCGGTCACCCGAAACGCCTCCCGCTGTATGGGCTGCGGAACGTACTCCCAGTGGAAGGGTCGGGGTTCGGCCACGAGCCCTACCCGCGGCGGCGGGGACCCTCGCGATGCCGGCGCTCCGCGACGCGCTGTCGAAGCAGGGCGACCTGGAGCGCCGCCCGGGCGGTGGTCAGGTCGGCGCCCTCGTGGAATCCGCCCTCGAGTGCCTGTTCCGCGTCGCGGCGAGCCTCGGCAGCCTTTTCGAGATCGATGTCCGAGGCCATGTCGGCCATCTCGGCTATCACCACGACCTTGTCCGGACGGACCTGGAGGAATCCGCCGGCGATGGCAAACGCCTCAACCGCCGTGCCCTTCCGGATCCGGAGCTCGCCGACGCCGAGCATCGACACGAGCGGCGCGTGGTGGGGAAGGACGCCCAGCTCGCCCTCGATGCCGGGCAGCGTCACGGCATCGACCTGGTCGCTGTAAGCGAGTTTCTCGGGCGTGACGATCTCCAGGAGGAGGGCCATCAGATCAGCCCGCCAGCTTCGCCGCGTTGGCGCGAACGTCATCCATCGTGCCGGCCAGAAAGAAGGCCTGCTCCGGCAGCGTGTCGGCATTGCCTTCGAGGATGTCCTTGAACGATGCGATCGTGTCCTTGATCGTCACGTAGACGCCGGGTCGGCCCGTGAAGACCTCACCGACGAAGAACGGCTGGCTCATGAACCGCTGGAGGCGGCGGGCGCGGGCAACGGTCGACTTGTCATCCTCGGACAGCTCGTCGACGCCGAGGATCGCGATGATCTGTTCGAGGTCCTGGTAGCGCTGGAGAACGCGCTTCGTCTCCTGAGCGACGTCGTAGTGCTCCTGGCCGACGATGAGCGGGTCGAGCACGCGCGAGGTCGACGTGAGGGGGTCGACCGCGGGGTAGATCCCGAGCTCCGCGATGCTCCGCTCGAGGCGGATCGTGGAGTCGAGGTGCCCGAAGGTGGTGGCAGGCGCCGGGTCCGT
>JAYWFP010000198.1:0-3994 GCA_043778745.1 Chloroflexota bacterium | reverse complement strand
GCGAACGATGAGATCAGGACACAGACGGCCCGTCGGACCGTACGTACGATGGCCCGGTCGACTTCACGTTTCGGGAGAGAGGGAACGATGACGGGTCTGGACACCGGCAATACCGGCTTCATGCTGCTCGCCAGCAGTCTGGTCATGCTCATGACACCCGGCCTCGCGTTCTTCTACGGCGGCCTCGTCGGCCGGAAGAACGTCCTCGCCATCATGATGCAAAGTTTCGTGTCCATGGGCTGGACGACCGTCCTGTGGGTCGCCTTTGGATTCTCGCTGTGCTTCTCGGGCGGCAAGGGCGCCATCATCGGGAACCTCGACATGGCGTTTCTCCAGGGCATTACCCTGTCGACGCCGTCGCCGAACGAGACGATCCCGATGGTTGTCTTCGTGGCCTACCAGATGATGTTCGCGATCATCACGCCGGCCCTCATCACCGGTGCCTTTACGAATCGGGTCACCTTCCGCGCCTACATGCTCTTCCTGACCGGCTGGCTGGTCCTCGTGTACTTCCCCTTTGTGCACATGATCTGGGGCGGTGGACTCCTCGCGGAAATGGGCGTCCTCGATTTCGCCGGAGGCATTGCTGTTCACGCGATTGCCGGTATGGCAGCGCTCGCGTCGGTGGTCTTCGTCGGTCGCCGACGGACTGCGGATGCGGGACCACACAGCATTCCGCTCGTGGCGCTCGGCACCGGTCTTCTCTGGTTCGGCTGGTACGGGTTCAATGCCGGCAGCGAGTTCCGGGTGGATTCGGTCACCGCGATCGCGTTCCTGAACACGGACATCGCGGCCTCGTTCGCCGCCATCGTGTGGCTCGGACTGGACGCGTATTACGCGAAGCGACCGAAGTTCCTGGGCCTTCTGACGGGTGCTGTGGCCGGCCTGGCGACGATCACCCCCGCAGCGGGCTATGTGTCACCCGTGACGGCGATCATCATCGGCTGCGCTGCCGGGGCGGTCTGCTACGGCGCCGTGGCGCTGAAGAACCGGTTCAAGCTGGACGACGCCCTCGACGTTTGGGGCGTTCACGGCGTGGGAGGTTCGCTGGGGATCGTTCTTCTCGGGATCTTCGCCTCCAAGGCCTGGAACCCGGCCGGCGCCGATGGACTCCTGGCCGGCAATGCCTCGTTCTTCCTCGTTGAGGTTGGAGCGGTTCTCCTCGCAACAGCGTGGTCGTTCGCATTCACCTACGGCATGCTCTGGGTGATCGACAAGGTCACGCCCGTCCGTGTCTCGGCCGAGACCGAGGAGGGCGGGCTGGACCAGGGCCTCCACGGTGAAATCGCGTACGAGAGCGCATAACCCCGGGGCAGTTCTACGGCGCCGTCGGTTCTACGGCGGAGCCTGATCGACCCCGGCGCCCGGGCCGGATCAGGGCGCGGGCAGCCGTCGGAGGCGGAGCGCAAGCGACAGGCTGAGGCATCGATCGGGATCGTCGACAAACGGCCCGATGACCTCCTCGATCTTGGCGAGGCGGTTCTTCAGGGTGTTGTAGTGCACGAATAATTGCCGTGCAGCAAGCGCGCCGTTGCGCGTCGCCAGAAACGTGTCCAGCGTTCGGACGAGCGCAGTCCCGGTCGTCAGATCGTAGGATTCGAGTGGTCCGAGCACGGACGCGCAGTACGCCTCGATTTCCGATTCGGGCACGTCGGCGAGCAAACGGTCCACGCCCAGGTCGGAAAACATGACGAGGTGTCCGTGACCCTGGCTCCATCGACCGATGGCCAGCGCTCGACGTGCCTCGCCGAACGAGACGTGGATGCGGAGCGGATCCGCGGCGGGTCGGCCGATCCCGATGCTGACCACGCCCATCGGCATCCGTCGCGCGGCCTCGACAAGGAAGGCCGCTCCGGCCTCGCGCAGCCCGGAGCCCCCCACGTCCGGGGTTGCAACGAGCGCTCCGATCTCGCGGCTGCGCTCCCAGGCGATGGCATTCGGGCCGAGGCTCGCTCGGGCTGCCTCGGCCAGCCCATGCCGAAGTTCGGCCTCCTCGCGGGTCCCGGCCAATGTGGCGAACGGCCGGCCGCCGACCGCCTCGACCTCGGCGAGCAGCACCGCACGCGGGGTGCCGAGATCCCAGGCAAACGCGGCGGCGCGTTCCATGAGCACGCTCCGATCGGTCACGTGGCCGGTCACCAGCTCCTCGAGACAGACGGCCTGAAATCGCCGATCCGCTTCGGCCACGGCACGTGCCTGAACCTGGCGGAGGGCCGCGACGGTTGCCGCGTGCTCAACGGCCTCAAGCTGTTCGGGGCCCAGCCCGGACGCACCGCCCTTCACGAGGATGGCGCCATAACGGTCAGGGCCGACCTGGATCGGCTGCACCATCACGCTGGCGTCCAGTTCGACCTCCGCTGTCGTTCGCCATTGCAGGGCACCCGCGGCGTCGACGATCCCGACCGGTCGAGAGATCAGCTCTGCCAGGGCTTCCGCAATCTGCCGCAGGCCGCCGCCCGACAGCACGATCGAGGTGAATCGATCATGAATGGCAGCCGATCGCTGAAGTTGTACGGTTTGGGCGGCCAGGATTTCTGACAGGACGGCGTTGATGAGTTCGTTGAATGACGCATCCGCGGGAAGCTCGATCAGCGGGAAGTCCAGCCGATCCGCGGCCTCGATCATGGCGACTGGCGTCGTCGCGAGATAGCGCGTCGGTTTGAGGGCAATGCCCGCGAGGCCCTTCTCGGCCAGACGCGGGATGAGCGCCGCCAGGGCTTCCGGGTCATCGCGAAGGGGATAGGCGGTCGTCAGGAGGAGTTCGTCCGGCTTTACCCATTCGATGATGTCCGGAACTTCCATGACGTTCACGGAACGGACCAGACGGTCGAGCCCGAGCGCGCCGCCGACAACCTGGGCGTGTCTGAGGATCGGCAGGCGAACGACATCGGCGAGCCGAATCGCGTCTCGTACCTGCGCCTCGGGGGGTGGTGTCTGGACCGGCACCCACTATGAATACTCCACAGCGGATACCAACGTCAATGTGGAGATCGGCTAGTGACGGTCTGGGTGCCACTGCCTACGCTTCGCGCGATGCCTCTGACCCGCACCTGGCCCGGGCTGCTCGACGCCACGCTTGTCAGCGACGCCGTCAGACCACACCTCGAGCCTGCTGAAGCCTGTGCCGTCCACAGCATCTTCAAGTCGGTCGTGAACCTCGAGACACGGCACGGCCTGATCGCGATCAGTGGCCCATCGGTGGATCCCCTGCCCCACGGTTTGCGGATCAGCAGGGAACTCGACTACCGGTCGTCTGGGCTGCGGTCCGGCCAACTGGTGATCCTGGAACGGCATCGGATCCGCATCCCGGGCTCCACCATCGAGATCGACCTGCGCGGTGCCGCGCCGTGGTCGCCTCGGCTGCCCGTCATCAGCCACGCCGTTGCTCAGGCCAGATGGCGCGACCGCGCCGCCGAGATGCGGTGTCTCGCGGCCGCTGCGGTCCGGGCGCGCCCCGGCGCCGGTGATGGCATGGGCGCTCTCATCGACCTCGACCGCGGTCCGTGGATGGGTGCCGTCGCTCGAATCGCAGGACCACGCCTGGAACGACTCGCGCAGGCAGTGCGCACCGGCGACCGAGCGGGGGCGGGCCGGGCGGCCGAATCACTCGTGGGTCTTGGGCCCGGGCTGACTCCCTCGGGTGATGATGCCCTCGTCGGGATGGCAGCCGCCCTGACCGCGATGGCCGCGCGTGGATCGCTCGATGCCGCGTTCCTCGGCCCTGTCGCCGACGCGGTTCCCACCCGGACGACGATGGTGGGTGCGACCTTCCTTCGCCACGCCGCGGCCGGCCAGTTCTCCGCGGGCGTGCATCAGCTCATGGGTGTTCTCATCGGCCCGGACGCCTCCGACGCGCGCGCCACGATCGAACGGTGCGTCGCGTATGGAGCGACGTCCGGCGCCGACATGTTGGTTGGTGCCCTGATGGGGCTCGACGCATTGGCCCCCGCCGTCCGCGATCGCCCCGACGCCCTGGCCCCCGCCGTCGACGCCC
>JAYWFP010000197.1:0-4020 GCA_043778745.1 Chloroflexota bacterium | reverse complement strand
GGTCGACTGGTGCCCGAACGACGGCACGCTTGCCCGCGAGCAGGTCGAAGGCACCGATCGTCGCTGCTGGCGGTGCGGCGCCAAGGTCGAGAAGCGGGACCTCGCCCAGTGGTGGTTCCGAACAACGCGCTACGCGGACGAGCTACTGGACTTCGGGGCCATCGACTGGCCGGACCCGATTCGGCTGATGCAGACAAACTGGATCGGTCGCTCGGAGGGCGGGGAGATCGTGTTCATCGCCGCGCCGTCCGAGCATCATCCGGGTGGCGAGAACCTTCGCGTCTTCACGACCCGTCCCGACACGCTGTTTGGGGCAACGTTCATGGTTCTGGCTCCCGAGCACCCGCTCGTGGCAAACCTGACCGCGCCGGACCGCCGTGCCGAGGTCGAAGCGTACGTGGCTCGCGCCCGCGAAGCGACCGAGATCGAACGGCTGTCAACGGACCGCGAGAAGACGGGCGTGGCCATCGGGGCCGAGGCGATCAATCCGATCAATGACGAGCGAATCCCGATCTTCATTGCCGACTATGTCCTTGCCGGCTACGGCACCGGCGCGATCATGGCCGTGCCCGCCCATGACGAGCGCGACTTTGCCTTCGCGACCCAGTTCGGGCTGCCGATCCGGCGGGTCGTGGCGTCGCCCGGCACCGAGTACGAGCCGCTCGATGCTGCGTTCGTCAGCCACGCGGCCGACGAACGCCTCGTCAACAGTGGCGCGTACACCGGCATGACCGCCGACGCGGGCGGCAGCGCCATCGTCGCCGCGCTGTCGGAACGTGCCGCCGGACAGCCCGCCATTACCTACCGGGTCCGTGACTGGCTGATCAGCCGGCAGCGCTACTGGGGCACGCCCATCCCGATCATCCACTGCGCTCGGTGTGGAGCGGTGCCGGTTCCGGAGGATCAGCTCCCGGTCCTGCTCCCCGACAGCGTCGACTACCAGGGCAGCGGCGAGAACCCACTCGCCCACGACGAGGCATTCCTCCAGGTCACCTGTCCGAACTGCGACGGGCCGGCTCGGCGTGAGACCGACACGCTCGACACGTTCATCGATTCCTCCTGGTACTGGTATCGCTACCTGTCGCCCAGCAAGACCGACGGGGCCCTCGACACCTCGATGACCGATCGATGGACCCCCGTGGATCAGGTCACGGGCGGTGCCGAGCACGCCGTCATGCACCTCCTCTACAGCCGGTTCTTCACCAAGGCGATGCGCGATCTAGGGCTCGTCCACGAGAGCGAGCCGTTCAAGCGCCTGTTCAACCAGGGCCAGATCCTGGGTGCCGACGGCGAGCGGATGAGCAAGTCACGGGGCAACGTCCAGGATCCGGACGAGCTGGTCGGGCGCTACGGCGCGGATACCGTCCGCCTGTTCCTGATGTTCATGGGCCCATGGGACCAGGGCGGGCCGTGGAGCCCGAGCGGCATTGGGGGCGTCAATCGGTTCCTGAACCGCGTCTGGGCGATTGCGACCGATCCCCACGGCTCGGATCCCGGCGACCAGGAGACCGGGCAACTTCCAGCGGGCCAGGACGGTGCCGCCGCCGATGCTGCGATGCGGACCGCGGCGCATCGAACCCTCCGGGACGTGACGGCCGACTACGAGGGTTTCCGGTTCAACACGATGGTCGCAAAGCTGATGGAGCTGTCCAACGTCCTGTATCGGTATCGGGGGACACCGGCGGCCGACGGAGCGGCATGGGAGGAGGCCGTTCGAATGTTGATCCTGATGCTCGCCCCGGCAGCGCCGCACATCTCCGAGGAGATCTGGTCGCGGCGGCAGGCCCTGGCCGGCCTCGAATGGTCGTCGATCCATGCGGCGCGATGGCCCGAGGTCGATCCGTCGGCCGTGGTCGAGGACACCCGCGAGGTCCCGGTCCAGGTCAACGGCAAAGTCCGGGACAAGATCATTGTCCCGGCCGGGATCGCCGACGCCGAACTTCAGCAACTCGCCCTCGCTGCGCCGCGCGTGCTGGCGGCCCTCAACGGCCGCACGCCCGACCGAGTCGTGGTCGCGGGCGGTGGCCGCCTCGTGAACCTCGTCGTTCGTGACTGACGATGCGGCCCCGGACGACCCGTGGAAGGCGGCCGATGAATCCTGGAGGACGTGGCAGGCCGTGACGGCCCCCGAGGATGGGACAAACCACGGGACCGACGCTTACGCCGACGCCGACTCTGCCGAACCCGCCGGACCGCGGTCCTTGCCGGACGGAGCCGTGATCGAACTCCGCGATGTCACCAAGGACGATGTCCGGGCGATCTGCCGGCTCGCGGTGGCGCCGACGCAGATGTCGTTCGTCGCACCGAATGCGATCTCGTTCGCCGAGGCGCTGTTCGAGCCCAAGGCGTGGTACCGCGCGATCTGCGCAGACGGGACGCCGGTTGGGTTCGCCATGCTCTCGATCGATCGGGACGTGCCCGAGTACTACCTGTGGCGATTCATGATCGATGCCCGGTACCAGGGCCGGGGCTACGGGCGAGTTGCGATCGGGCTCATCGTCGACTTCGTGCGGACGCTGCCGAACGCTCGCGAGCTGCTCGTGAGCTGGGTCCCCAACCGACGGCGGCCCCGAGCCGTTCTACCGCGGGCGCGGCTTCGTCCCGACCGGCGAGATGGACGGCATCGAAGTCGTGGCGCGGCTGGCGCTGTGAGCGATGCGTGCCCGTAGCCTTCCGCTGGCATACCACTAGCCTCAGATACGAGCCCAGTTCGTGGTATGGACCGTGCGATGCCGAATCACCCCCACCTACGAACCGGGTTCGTGCTAGGCACCGGATCCGGGGCCACGGAGCGGTTAACGCGTGCTCGCCGCGCGTTCGTCGAGCACGAACCGCCGTCATCGGGCGCGTTCCAGTGGCCGCTCGGGCGGTGGCCTGCGCCTACCACGAGTGGGGTTCGTATCTGGGTGAATCCTGACCGCGCCGGGCCACGCGGGACGGCGAGAGGAGCGGATCGCACCACCCCGGGCTTCGAAGCGGTACCGTATGGCCACTCGCATGACCCCCAGCCAGGGGTCACGCGGGGAGAGCCCGGAGGACGCGGAACCGCCCTTCGGGCTCGTCTCTTCCCAATGACCTGATCACACCGGGGGCCTCTATGTCGTCGATCCGCCTTGGTGCTCTGTGCTGGAATCAATACACGACGTGGCCTGCGATGCTCCAGGCGGGCGTCCGGGCCGAAAAGCTCGGCTTCGACACGCTCTGGGCCTGGGTCCTCTGACAACAGTGTCGTACTTGGCGCACGCTTCTCCGCGGGCATAGGCTGAGTCCCATGGACGATCAGCGACCCTTCGTGCTCGAACTCATCGAGCAGCACTGGTGCGAGCCGGCTCCCGAGCTGGACCCGTCGCAGGGTGGCCGACTGCGTATTGTCATCAACCGGATCACCGTGATGAACGGCGAGAGCGACGACACAGGGGTCGCTCGGTCGGCGCTCGCTCTGTCTCGGACGCTCCTGCGCGACCACACCCAAGCGAACCCGGTCGCCGAGCAGCTCGTGCTTCACGACTGCGGCTTCGCCACGACGCTGGGAACCTGCGGGATCGGGGCGAACTGGTGGGTAGCCCACGATGGCGATGTGGTCCGGATCGACGGAGTGACGCGCTTCGACGCCACCTATGGGCGTGCCGAGGGCGACACCGGCTTCTCCTCCTCGGACCCTGCCGAGATGGCTCGCTCCATGCTCTCGCAACCGCGCGAGGGTGCTTCCTTCCGAGAGGCCGCGTGCGTCGTGCCCTTCCGAAGCTACGCCGCCGAGGTCGTGCGGCTTGCGGAGTCGGTCCTCGACTTCGCCGGCCGAGCAGAGAAGCACTTTCAGGATGACTTCGATCGGTCCGAATGGATGGGTTGGCAGGTCGAGATCCGCGACAACCTTGATGAAGCCGCCGCGCGGTTGACCGCAGGATAAGATCGGAGTTGCGGGTTGAGCGAAGTCAGGATCGGCGCGCTTTGTTGGAACCAGTACACGGACTGGCCGAGCCTACTTCGAGCCGGCATCCGCGCGGACGAGTTGGGCTACTC
>JAYWFP010000196.1:0-4023 GCA_043778745.1 Chloroflexota bacterium | reverse complement strand
CCAGGACACGACCGAGCACTTCACGCTCGCGAACTACGCCGACATGACCTCGAAGATCGTGGTCAACGCGTATGTCACGAGCATCGAGATCAGCATCGTCACGGCGGTCGGGGCCGCGATCTTCGGCTTCCTCCTCGCCTATGCGGTCATCTCGGGAGGCCTGCCGAAGCCGGTGCGCACGGCCGTCATCACGTTCTCTGGCGTCGCATCCAACTTCGCTGGCATCCCGCTCGCCCTCGCGTTCATCTTCACGATCGGCCGTGTCGGGCTGCTGACCGTCTTCCTGCGCGGCATCGGGCTTGATCCGTACAAGGCTGGCTTCAACCTCTACTCGAAGATCGGCCTCGAGCTCGTGTACTTCTACTTCCAGCTACCACTGATGATCCTGATCATCGCACCCGCCATCGATGGCCTGAAGCAGGAGTGGCGTGAAGCATCGGAGAACCTCGGCGCGACCAGCCTCCAGTTCTGGCGCCACGTGGCCCTGCCGATCCTGATGCCGTCCCTCCTCGGATCAATCATGCTGCTCTTCGGCAACTCTTTCGGAGCACAGGCGACCGCCTACCAGCTGACTGGCGGCCTCATCAACCTGGTCACCCTGCTCGTGGGCGATCAGCTGTCGGGTGACGTGTTGCACTCACCCGGCAAGGGCATGGCCCTCGCCGTGGGCATGATCGTCGTCATGGCTGTCGCCCTGGCCAGCTATGCCCTGTTGCAGCGGCGCGCTGAGCGGTGGCGCCGATGAGCCGGCCATTCCGGCTCTTCTGGTGGCTCGTCTTCCTTGTTGGGGCGGCGTACTTCTTCCTGCCTCTGATCGGCACGCTCGCGTTCTCCCTGCGCGACAAGCCGCTGTTCGCGGCCTACACCGGCCTCCTGACGAACGAGGAGTTCCTGTCAAGCCTTACGTACTCGACGGTCATCGGGCTCGCCACCATCGTCCTGAGCACGGCGCTCGTGATCCCGACGGCGTTCTGGGTTCGCCTCAAGGTGCCCAAGCTTCGCCCGGTCGTGGAGTTCATCACGCTGCTGCCGTTCATGGTCCCGCCGGTGGTCCTTGTGTTCGGTCTCATCAGCACCTATTCCCGGCAGCCCCTGCAGCTGACAGGCTCGAACACGGGCAGCGACATCCTGCTCGTGGCCGCGTACGTCGTGCTGTCACTGCCGTACATGTACCGGGCAGCCGACACGGGGCTGTCAGTCATCGATGTGCGAGCCCTCACGGAGGCCGCCCAGAGCCTCGGGGCGGGCTGGCCCACGATCCTGCTGCGGGTCATCCTGCCGAACGTCCGGGTTGCAATCCTCAGCGGAGCGTTCCTGACCCTGGCGATCGTCATCGGTGAGTTCACGATCGCGGTCTTCCTCGCCCGACCCGCCTTCGCACCCTTCCTGGCCCTCCTCGGAACCGCCGACCCGTTCCAGCAGTCTGCCGTCGCACTCGTCAGCTTCGGGTTGACCTGGACCGCGATGATCGTGATCTCGCTCGTCGGGCGTGGTTCTTCCGCCCGAATCTCCGTCGCCGGCGCGCACTAAGCACAAGAGGACACTGATGGCCTACCTTGAACTAACCGGCATCCAGAAGCGTTTCGGGGTAACGGTCGCCGTCGAGGACTTCAACCTAGCTGCCGGGAAAGGTGAGTTCGTCAGCTTCCTGGGACCGTCAGGGTGCGGCAAGACCACGACGCTGCGGATGATCGCGGGTTTCGAGACGCCGACGGCCGGCTCGATCGTCCTCGATGGTGGCGATATCACGTACCGGCCACCAAACAAGCGCAACGTGGGCATGGTCTTCCAGTCGTACGCGCTGTTTCCGAATATGACCGTCGCCCAGAACGTTGGCTTCGGCCTACGCGTACGGAAGCGTCCCGCCGATCAGATCCAGAAGCGCGTTTCGGAGTTGCTCGAGCTCATTCACCTGCCCGACAAGGCGAGCTCGTTTCCCTACCAGTTGTCCGGTGGTCAGCAGCAGCGCGTCGCGCTGGCGCGGGCCCTTGCCTTCGAGCCGGAGGTGCTGCTCCTTGACGAGCCGCTATCCGCGCTCGATGCCAAGATCCGCGTCTCGCTTCGCCAGGAGATCCGGTCGATCCAGCGCCAGCTCGGGATCACCACGGTCTACGTCACGCATGACCAGGAGGAAGCGCTCTCGTTGTCGGATCGTGTCGTGGTCATGAGCCAGGGCCGGGTCGAGCAGATCGGGACCCCGTTCGAGATCTACAACTTCCCGACGACCCGGTTCGTCGCCTCGTTCGTAGGGCAGCTCAACGTCCTGCCGGCGACCGTCGTCGATCCCGGGGCGGGACGGCTCACGGTCGGCGGCCAGGACATCAGGGTCTCGACACCGATCAATGCGCATGCCGGCTCGACCCTCTCGCTGGCCCTGCGACCCGAGATGGTCTCGATGGGCGAGGGCGTGACGGGGTCGAACCGGCTGTCCGGGACCGTTGCCGACGTCACTTTCCTCGGTGCCATCGTCCGGATGCGCATCCGCCTGGCGGATAGCTTGATCGTCGCGCTCGACGTCTTCAACGAGCCGACCCTGATCTTGCCGACGATAAGCTCGCCAATCACGATCTCGTTTCCGGCGGATGGCCCCCTCATCCTGGCTGCGGCCAGCGGGGCCGGCACGGCAAGCGGCGCCGAAGCCTGAGCGAAGCCAGTTGCCGCTTCGACGGCGAGTCGGCCTCATCCGTGGCCCGAGCCGGCGACTCGGGATCAAGGGTGACCCGAGACGGCGAGTCGGCCTCATCCGTGGCCCGAGACGGCGACTCGGGATCAAGGGTGGCCCGAGCCGGCGACTCGGGATCAAAGGTGGCCCGAGACGGCGGCTCGGTATCAAAGGTGACACGCCAGGACGACGCGGGGCACACGGGAACTGATCTGCCCGCGGGACCGACGAGAGCTGATCCCCTCGCGGGAATCGACCTCGCGATCTTCGACAAGGACGGAACCCTGATCGAATTCCACCTCATGTGGAGCGACTGGGTGCGAGCCCTCGCCAGAGGCCTTGCGTCCGCTCACGGCGAGAGTCTCGATTCAGTCGTCTACCCGCTGATGGGCGTCGATCCGGAAACCGGCCGAGTGTATCCGCATGGCGCACTGGCGGCGACCCCAATGGCCCGCCTGCGCTCGGCCTTGTCGACGGCCCTGCGAGAGCATGGGATCGAGCCCGGTCGCGTTGCCCGCATCGTCGACGCCGCCTGGCACAGTCCCGATCCGATCCAGCTGGCGCGCCCGACCACCGACCTTCGAGCCCTGTTCCTGGCGCTTCGCGCGGCCGGGACCCGAGTCGCGGTGGCGACGAGCGATGACCGCGACCCGACCGAGCGCACGCTCGCGCACTTCGGCGTCACCGATCTGGTCGAGGCGATGATGTGTGCCGACGATGGCCTGGCGGTCAAGCCGAGCCCCGAGGCCGTCCACTGGATCTGTCGGACCCTCGGCGTCCCCGAAGCGCGTACGGCCGTGATCGGCGATGCGCCGGCGGATCTGCGGATGGGCCGGAGCGCGGGTGTTGGGCTGGTCGTCGGCGTCCTCACGGGCGTCGGTGATCGCACCGCGCTTGCCGGCCTCGCGGATCTCGTGCTGCCGTCGATCGCGGAGCTCGTGCCGCCGGCATAGGCGGAGCTCGTGCCCGTCGGCATAGGCCGGAGCTCGTGCCGCCGGCATAGGCCGGAGCCCATGCCCGTCTATGTGGCGCTCGCGCCGAGAGTCGCGCCGTTTCGCGAGCCCTCGGTCGCGGTGGCTCAGCGACGGTTGCCGACGAGCCGCAGCAGGAACAGGAACAGGTTGATGAAGTCGAGATAGAGCGACAGGGCGCCCATAACGGCGGCCTTCTCGACCGACCCGGTCTGGACCACGAGCGCGCCCGAGCTGATCCGCTGCGTGTCATAGGCCGTGAGCGCGGTGAAGATCACGACCCCGATGACCGAGATGATCCAGCTCAGGGTTCCGCTGGCGAAGAACACGTTGATCAATGACGCGACGATCAGCCCGATGATCCCGATGGTGAGCATTCCGCCGAGGCCG
>JAYWFP010000195.1:0-4026 GCA_043778745.1 Chloroflexota bacterium | reverse complement strand
CCCTTGGCACCGGCCTTCATCGATCGCTGGATCGACTGCTTGATCGCCTTCTTGAAGGCAATGCGGCGGCTCAGCTGCTGGCTGATGTTCATCGCGACAAGGTACGCGTCCAACTCCGGCTGGCGGATCTCCTTGATCTCCAGCTTGACCTTGCGCTTCGTCAGCGCTCCAATCTGCTGGCGAAGGATCTCGACGTTCTGCCCGCCCTTGCCGATCACGATGCCGGGCTTGGCCGTATGAACAGTCACCGTGACCTGGCCGAAGTTCCGCTCGATCTCGAGTCCGCTGACGCTCGCATTCGCGAGCCGCGCGCTCACGAGCTTGCGGATCGTGATGTCCTCCTGCAGGAGGGTCGTGTATTCCTTGTCGTGGAACCACTTCGCGGTCCACGTGCGTGTCACCCCGAGGCGGAAGCCATATGGGTGGACCTTATGTCCCATCTGTCAGGCCTCCCGAGTTCCGACGGTCACGGTGATGTGCGTCTGTGGCTTGTGGATCGGAAACGCCCGACCCTGGGCTCGCGGCCGCCAACGCTTGATGGCTGGTCCCTCGTCTGCTCGCGCATCGAGGACGATCAGCTCGTCGGCGGCCATGTTGAGGTTGTTCTCGGCGTTGGCCGTCGCGCTCTTCAGCACGCGGGCAATGTCCTTGGCAGCGTGCTGCGGCATGAAGCGCAGCGCGGCGGCAGCCTCCTCCACCGGGCGACCCTTGATGGCCTGGGTGACCAGGCGGGCCTTCCGGGTGGAGCCTCGGAGGTACTTGGCAGTGGCGGAAACACGCACGGTGGGCCGCTCCTACTTCGGGCTCGCCGACCGATCGGTGTGCTTGCCATGCCCGCGATACGTGCGGGTGGGAGCAAACTCACCGAAGCGGTGGCCAACCATGTTCTCGGTCACGTAGACCGGGACGTGCTTGCGGCCGTTATAGACAGCGACCGTATGACCGATGAACGTCGGGAAGATGACGGACGCGCGCGACCAGGTCTTGACGACCTTCTTCTCGCTGCGTCGGTTCATCTCCTCGATGCGGCCGAGGAGGCGGGCCTCGATGAAGGGGCCCTTCTTGATGGAACGGGACATGGTGTTTCTGCCTCCCCGCTACTTGCGGTGCCGCGAGCGGACGATGAGTCGTGACGTGGTCTTGCCACGACGCGTGCGGTAGCCCATCGCCGGCTTGCCCCATGGGGTCTTGGGCGGCATCCCCGTCGGGGACTTGCCCTCACCACCACCGTGGGGATGGTCGCGCGGGTTCATGACGACGCCCCGGACTTCCGGACGCTGGCCCATGTGGCGGGCACGGCCGGCCTTGCCGAGGTTCTGATTCTCGTGTTCGATGTTGCCGACCTGGCCAACGGTGGCCATACACAGCATGGGCACGCGTCGAACCTCCCCGGACGGGAGGCGAACCTGGGCGAGCTCACCTTCCTTGGCCAGCAATTGCGCCGACACACCGGCGGACCGAACGATCTGACCGCCCTTGCCCGGAACGAGCTCGATGTTGTGGATGGTTGTCCCGAGCGGGATGTTCGCAATCGGGAGGGCATTGCCCACCCTCGCTTCCGCGTCCCGGCCGGAGACGACGACATCGCCGACCTTCATGCCGTGCGGCAGGAGCATGTAGCGCTTCTCGCCGTCGCGGTAGTGGAGCAGTCCGATCCGCGCCGACCGGTTCGGGTCATATTCGACCGTCGCGATTCGGGCGGGGACGCCGAATTTGTCCCGCTTGAAGTCGATGCGTCGGTAGTGGGTCTTCTCGCCGCCGCCGCGGTGGCGGACGGTGAGGCGACCGGCGTTGTTGCGCCCGGAACCCCGGATCTGGGGCTCGAGGAGCGGCTTGTGCGGCCGGTCGGTCGTGATCTCCTCGAACGTGGAACGCGTCATCTGACGCATGCCCGGCGAGGTTGCCTTGTAACTGCGAAGTGGCACTGCTACACCCCTTCGAAGAACTGGATCTTCTGGCCGGGTGCCAGCGTCACGATGGCCTTGCGCCAACCGGAGATCCGCCCGGTCGTTCGACCGCGGCGCGTACCGGTGACCTTCGTCTGAGGCTGCTTTGTCACGACGTTCACGGCCACAACGGTGACCTTGTCCGACTTGTAGAGCTCCTCGACCGCGGCCTTGATCTGGATCTTGTTGGCATTCCTGTGCACCGCGAAGGTGTACTTGCCACGCGTCGATTCGTCGATCGACTTCTCGCTGATGACCGGACGGAGAATGATCTCCGGAGCGGTGAGGGCGCTCACAGGTACACCTCCTCGATGCGGGCGAGGGCCGGCTGCTCGATCACGATCGTGTCGGCCTTGATCAGGTCGACGACGTTCAGCGAGTCGGCCAGGATGACCTCGACCATCGGCAGGTTGCGGGCCGACAGCTTGAGCTGCTCATCGGCACCTGGGGCGACGATGAGTACCCGGCCCGTCGCGTTCAGCGCGGCGAGGATACCGACGAAATCCTGTGTCTTGATGCGCTCGAGCGAGAAGGCGTCGACGACGCGAATCGCCTCGTCCGCCAACTTTGCCGTGAGCGCTCCACGGAGAGCAAGTCGACGCATCTTCTTCGGCAGGCGCTGCTCGTAGGAGCGGGGATGCGGGCCGAACACCACGCCGCCGCCGCGGAAGTGTGGTGCCGACTTGGTGCCCTGTCGCGCTCGGCCGGTGCCCTTCTGTCGGTACGGCTTGGCCCCGCCACCGCGGACCTCGCCTCGGGTCTTGGTGTCGTGCGTGCCGATACGTCGAGCGGCCAGCTGGGCCGTGACGACCTGATGGAGCACGGCCAGATTGACCGGAGCATCGAACAGCTCGTCATTGAGCTCAACGCTGCCGATGGTCGCGCCGGTCCGGTCGTAGAGGGTGGTCTGGGTCATCGCTCAGGCCTTCTTCACGAGGATCAGGCTGCCTCGGGACCCGGGCAGGGTGCCCTTGACCAGGAGCAGCTGGCGATCGGCGTCCGCCTGGACGACCTTCACCTTCTTGGTCGTGACTTGCTCGTCGCCCATGTGGCCGGCCATCTTGACGCCCTTGTAGACGCGTCCGGGCGTCGTGCCCGGACCGATGGAGCCGGGGGCGCGATGGTGATCGGATCCATGGGTCTTGGGACCACGCGAGAAATGATGGCGCTTGATATGGCCCGCGAAACCCTTGCCCTTCGAAACGCCCGTCACGTCGACAAGGTCACCGGCAGCAAAGAGATCCGTGATCCCGATGGTCTGGCCGACTTCGTAGCCCGACAGGTCGTCCATCCGGAACTCGCGGATCGTGCCAACGCTCGGCAGGCCCTTGAGCTGTCCGAGCTCAGGCTTGGTGAGCTTCTTCTTCTCCTCCGTGCCGAGCTGCACGGCCGCGTAACCGTCCCGGTCCTCGGTGCGGAGGCGGGTGACGGTGTTCGGGGCGACCTTGATCACGGATACCGCGACCATGGTGCCGTCGGCCTCGAATACCTGGGTCATGCCGACCTTGCGGCCGATGAGTCCGATGCTCATCGCTCGCCCCTCCGGCCCATCGCCGCGTTGGCTTCTGCGCGCGCTCGCTCACGCACGTCTGAAGTGCGCTCGCCTACGTGCTCGACGCCGCCTTGCGCCGGGCGCATATCGGCGGCGATGAGGGTCATGAAGGCATTCATCACATCTTGATCTCGATGTCGACGCCCGCGGGAAGCGAGAGTCGCATCAGGGCGTCAACCGTTTTCGAGGATGGGTCGATGATGTCGACGAGCCGCTTGTGGGTGCGGATCTCGAACTGCTCTCGACTGTCCTTGTCGATGAACGGTGAACGCAGGACCGTGAACTTTTCGATGCGCGTGGGCAGCGGCACGGGACCGATGATGTCGGCTCCGGTGCGCTGGGCAGTCTCGACGATCTGGGCCGCCGACTGATCCAGCAGTCGGTGGTCGTACGCCTTGAGACGGATGCGGATGCGCTGCTTGGCCATCGGTTACTCGGTGATGCTCGTGATCGCGCCGGCACCGACGGTCCGACCACCCTCGCGGATGGCGAAGCGCTGGCCGGTCTCGAGCGCGATCGGGGTGATGA
>JAYWFP010000194.1:0-4027 GCA_043778745.1 Chloroflexota bacterium | reverse complement strand
GGGTGCCGACCTGCTTGAGCAGGCCATCGGCCATGACGGCGATACGCGTGCCCATCGTCATCGCCTCGACCTGGTCGTGGGTGACGTAGACGAAGGTGGTGCCCATCCGCTGATGCAGTCGCGCGATCTCGGCGCGCGTCTGGACGCGCAGTTTGGCATCGAGGTTTGAGAGTGGCTCGTCCATGAGAAAGACCGCGGGTTCCCGGACGATCGCTCGGCCGAGCGCAACGCGCTGGCGCTGGCCGCCGGACAGTTCCTTGGGCTTGCGCTTGAGGTATGGCTCGAGGCTCAGGATCGCCGCGGCGTCTGCGACGCGCTTCTCGATCTCGGTCTTCGGGACCTTGCGCAACTTCAGCCCGAACGCCATGTTGTCGTACACGCTCATGTGCGGGTACAGGGCGTAACTCTGAAAGACCATCGCGATGTCGCGATCCTTGGCCGGGACGTCGTTGACGACGCGCTCGCCGATCTTCAGGGTCCCGTCCGTGATTTCCTCAAGCCCGGCGATCATCCGCAGGCTGGTGGTCTTGCCACAGCCCGATGGCCCGACGAGGACCATGAACTCACCGTCATTGATCTCGAGGGAGAGCTCGCGGACGGCGGCGACTTCGCCGTACTTCTTGGTCACATTGTCGAACGTGACGGTAGCCATGAGGTACCTCCGACCGAAGCGCCATCGCGGACCAATGCATCCTGTCGCGCGGGTGCACGAACGTGGACGGTCCCATACGTGTCGTTTCCGGACGCCCTGATCCTACACCCGACGCCGCGCTCAGGATCGGGTTGCAGCCTGCGCAAATGACGCCATGTCGATGAAGACTGCGTCCGGCGTAACGGAGGCTGCGGGCGTGGCACCTGAGCCCGGGCGACCGTGCCGGCGGTCGATCCAGACGGTCGTCAGGCCCAGTTGCCTGGCCGGGACATGGTCATGGAACAGGCTCTGGGCGACGTGCAGGATTCGCTCGCGCGGCAGTCCGATGCGTTCGAAGGCGAGCTCGAAGTTGGCGATCCGCGGCTTGTAGCCTCGCGCCTGCTGGGCTGTGATGACCCAGTCGAAGGTCACGCCGAGGCGCCGGTTCGAGGCCGCGAAGAGGTCGTCGTCGCAGTTGGTGATGACTCCCAGCTTGAAGCTCGATGCGAGGTCAGCGAGCGCCGCCGCGGAGTCGGGGAAGGCGGGCCAATCGATCACCGACCCACCGAACGCGTCAACCTCGGTCTTCGCGGGGACGTGCCCGTAGGCTGCCCCCACGGCAACGAGGCCATGCCCGAGGATCTCGCGATAGGTCATGTACGGGCCGCGCTCGAGCTCGGCTTCGGTCGCCGCATAGCACTCGAGGACCGCGTCGTCCGAAGCCTTGACGCCCCTTTGATCAAGGAACGCCCGGAGCCCTGCGAGAAGCCCGGTCTCCCAATTGATGAGCGTCCCGTAGCAATCGAAGGTCAGGGCATCGAAGTCGCGGTAGTCGATGTCGGTCATCGGGATCCTGTCGGTACCGTCGGGAAGGGGAGCGGGGGAGCGGGCGAGGTGGGGTGGCCTACGGGGGTCGAACCCGTAACCTGCGGAACCACAATCCGCTGCTCTGCCGGTTGAGCTAAGGCCACCGCGACGCGATCACCGGTGCAATCGCGAGATCGCGAAGTGTACCCGAAGCCGAGCCCGCTTCCCACGGCGCATCCGGGCAACCAGCCGCGGCCAGGGACCCTGAGCGGTCTCGGGTGGTGCTGTGCGGTCCGCTGCGGGCGCTGGTACCTCGGTCCTATGAGCACCGGGACGAAGGGTGGGGTCCCTTGTGCCCGGGGGGCCCCTACGTTTGCAGCGAGACCGGTTGGTCGGGGGCCAGCCGGTCCAAATCACGCTCGGAACGACGAGGGACATGACGATCGCCACCCGCCAGGATCGCCGCCAGCCGGGCCGCACCCGCCGCCCGATGCGGACCTTTGCCGCGCTGATCGCCCTGGTGCTGACCCTGGCGACCCCGGGACTCGTCTTTGCCTGGAGCGACAACAGCTTCTCGTCCACTGACGAGACGCTGCTGATCCAGCTCACGAACCAGGCACGTGCGTCCGCCGGCCTGCCGGCCCTCAAGGTCGATTCGACCCTCACCAGCGTCGCCCGCTGGCGATCCAAGGACATGGTCGAGCGCGACTATTTCAGTCACTCGATCCCACCCAACGGCACCAAGGTCTTCGATGAGCTCAAGCGCATCGGCTACTGCTACGTGGCCGCCGGCGAGAACATCGGCACCAACACCTTCCCGGACGATGTCGCGACGCAGACCATCCAGGACGGATTCATGGGCTCGGCCGGGCACCGCGCCAACATTCTCGGCACGTGGACCGTGATCGGTATCGGCGCCTACCAGGGAACCAACGACAAGCACATGTGGACCGTCCTGTTCGCGACGAAGTGCGGAACGACGGCCACGGCGACGCCCAACCCGACGCCCGCGCCGAGCCCCAAGGCGACACCTCGGCCGACGGCCGGAATCAAGGCCACGCCACGCCCGACGCCGCCTCCGACCCCATCGCCGACGCCGGCTCCGACGCCGCCTCCGACCCCATCGCCGACGCCAGTTGTTGACCGGGATCCGTCCGAGGTGCTCGGTGCCCTCGGCTCCCGAACGCCGGGCTTGCCCGGCGGCTTTCCTGCACCGGTCGGGACGCCTGATCCGTTGCCCGATTCGAAGCCCCCCGCCGACGATGGGACGGCGCTCGGGCTCCAGGTCGTCGATTCACCCATCGCCGGGAATCTCGTGGATACGATTGTGGGTGACGTCGCCGGGGCCTACTTCGGACGCTGACGCGCACGACGGTACGGACGCGGGCCGGGCTATCGCTCCGATGCGGTCGTCCCTCCGCCACGCGGTCAGCTGATCGCTACACTGCCCGGAGACCCCGTTCAGCCGGCCCATCGACAGGGAGGCCCGATGCCCGCGATCCTCGAGGCGCGTGATCTCACGAAGCAATTCGACCTCGGGGCGACGCATGTCGAGGCGCTCCGTGGCGTCTCCCTCGAGGTCCAGTCGGGCGAGTTCCTCGCCCTGATGGGGCCCTCAGGGTCCGGCAAGAGCACCCTCCTCCAGTTGCTCGGCGGGCTCGACCGGCCGACGTCGGGCTCCGTCATCTTCGAAGGCCGCGATGTCAGCCGCCTGTCCGACGACGAGGCGACGAAGCTGCGCCGGGAGCGAACCGGGTTCGTCTTCCAGGCGTTCAACCTCATCCCGCTGCTGAGCGTCTTCGAGAACATCGCCCTGCCGTTCACGATTGCGGGTCTGGACGGCAACAAGGGCGAGCTCAAGGAACGCATCCGCGACGTCATCTCGCTTGTCGAACTGACCGGCAAGGAGCGGCATCGTCCTGATCAACTATCCCAGGGCGAGCAGCAGCGGGTGGCGGTCGGGCGTGCCCTCGTCACGAAGCCCTCGGTCCTGTTTGCAGACGAACCCACCGGCAACCTCGACTACACGACGGGGGGCGAGATCCTCGAGTCGCTCTGGCTCACCGCGGAGGCGTCGGCCCAGACCATCGTGCTGGTGACGCACGATGCCCGGGCGGCGGCCTATGCCGATCGCGTCCTGGTCATCGGTGATGGGCAGATCAAGGACGAGATCATCCTCGGGCGTCGGGCGGACCACTCGGCGGCCCCGCTGATCGCGCGGCTCGCCCAGATCGGACTGTAGGCCGGCGTGGGCCTGACCAGCCTGGCCGTCCGGACCCTGACCGCGCGTCCGCTCCGTTCGATCCTGACGATCGTGGGCGTCGCCCTCGGCGTCGGGGTCCTGTCCGCCTCGCTGACCCTCGGCGCCGGTCTGGATGCGGCGATCAATCGAACCGTCAAGGACCTCGTCGGCAACGCCGACCTGCGCATCTCGTCATTCCTCGAGCGTGGCCTGTCGGACACGACCGTCGACGCGATCCGGACCATGGACGGGGTCGCCGTGGCGTCGCCGATCGTGGAGCGCCAGACATTCCTGCGCGCGACGCCCGGTAACAATTCCGGAACGGTGACGGTCGTTGGCGTCGACCC
>JAYWFP010000193.1:0-4037 GCA_043778745.1 Chloroflexota bacterium | reverse complement strand
AGGCGACCATGGAGGCCGGCCGCGTCACCAGAGCGAGGTAGTGCCCAGCACCGTCAACGACCGCCGTCACCCGTCCGATCGTACGATCGGCGGCTACCACCTCGGTGGAAGCCGGATCGTTCGCGTCGCCCCGAACGGTGACCATTCGCTTGCCATCTACGACCGAGGTGGCGACGATCCGGTGCGTGAGGAGGGCCTCGCTGGTGAGCCGTACTGTGATGACGTCACCGAGCCGGAGATTGGACTCACTTGTCGGCGAGACGAAGATCAGGGCGCCTTCGGGGATGTCGGGACCCATCGAGCCCGATGTCACGGCGATGACCCGATGGCCGGTCAGCGGACCAACGAGCCCGACCGCGCCGAGGCAGAGTGCCGCAGCGATGACGATCACCTCACCCGAGCGCACGATTCCGGCGCCGAGCGCCCGCAGACGGCTCATGGGTTGTTGGCCGTCTGTTCGGCCCACATCGTCAAGGTCCACGCTGTCGATGCGCTCGAATACGCCGTGTCGGATCCGGTGGGCAACGTGACACGGAAGCACAGCACCTCGGATGTGCTCGGACCGATCTGGCGGTCGCCGGCGTCTGCGCCCGGATTCGGGTTACCGAATGCGGCCGAGGCCAGGGATCCGCTGTAGAGGGTTTCAAGCACCGCACCGGAACAACCGGTCCGGCGTTCGACGACCAGAGTCAGGGCCTGCGCGAGGTGCTTGCTATCCGGATCGCTCGCGGAGCTGGTCATCGCGTAGCGGAAGGTCCCGGTCCCCGTGTTCTGGACGGTCAGGGTCGCGCTGACGCTGTCTCCGGGCACCATGGCGGCGAGCGAGACCAGCGTGCTGGTCGGATTAAGGCCAAGCGTGATGGTGCCAACCGCGACAGGCTCAACCTTCGAGTTCTGACTGGTCAGCAGGGCCAGGGTGATGGCGCCCCCGACCGTGATCGCTCCCGCGATCGCAAGCCAGAGGACCGAAGTCGTTTTACGTCGACGTCGAACCAGGGTCCGCGTTCCGCGCGAGGTGGGCATCGGCCCGTCGGGTCGTGACACGCGCCTTGCGTCCCTCATGCAGCGGCGCGAGCATCCGTACCACCTGTCGCCCGCCCGCATCGAACAGGCGGCATCCCGCCCATTCCGACGCGGTCGCGCTATCGCATCGAAATGTTGCGGGCCCGCGACATTCTGACACCCTCACGCAACCTTCGGCCGCAGGACATTTGGATGGCCGTCGTGTGCCATTTGGGCCTTTTGGCGTGCGCAGTCCCGCCCGTGGCCCCATCAAGCGGCACACCACCCGTCTACCACTCGTTCCGCAACCGGCGAAATCGAGCGGTGCGGCGGCGGTGATCGCCAGTAGAGAGGGGCGGCGTATGGTCCCATTGCCCGCCGAAATTCCGCCGGCCTCGCCGATCCGCCGACCCGCCTGGGCCGCGCCGCCGAGGTCGGCACCCCATCGCTGCCCGCCGCACGCAGGGTCGGCCCGTGACCCGTCGGCCGACCACGGAAGGAGTCTCGGACCGTGAACAAGGTCCTATTGACCGGCCGCCTGACGCGAGATCCCGAGATGCGGGCGCTCGCCTCGGGCAAACACGTCACGCAGTTCAGCGTGGCGACACACGAGTACGCGGGCAATGGCAAGGAGCGGCCCGAGTTCCACAACATCGTGACCTGGGATCGTCTGGCCGAAATCTGCGGACGCTACCTCGGCAAGGGCCAGCAGGTGGCGATCGAAGGTCGGATCCAGACCCGGACCTGGGATGACGAGCGCGGGGCGCGTCACTGGAAGACCGAGATCGTCGCGGGCAGCGTCGAGATGCTGTCCGGGCGCGGCAAGAAGGACTACGCCGCGGAAGCCGCGGCCGATTCCGGATCCGAAGAGGCCGATCCCGACGCGACCGGTGAGTCAGCCTCGGACGAAGCACCGGCCGTCCCGGCGGACGAGCCCATTCCTGACGCGGTCGCCGCCTGAGGACGGCACGCGTTCAACACCCACGGAGTCGATCTCGCCGTGGCGGGGTCGACTCCCCACCTACTCCACCCGGTACAGCTGGCGCCGCGCCAGCCCAGTCTCCGCGGCCACGGTTCGGGCGGCCTCACCGCGGGCCGTCCCAGCCTTGACAAGATCGTCCACGCGCGCGAGCGCAGCTCGAACGTCGGCCTCAGCGTCCACAGCCGCCAGGATACCGCCGCCCGAGCTGTGCCCAGAGCCGTGCCCCGAGCCGGCATCCTCCTGACTGAACCATCCGATCACGATGGCGGCCTCGCCGAGTGACGGAACGCCGCCTCCGGACACGAGTGCATCGAGCTCAGTGAGCGTGCCCCGGACAACCTGCTCGTGCAGCTTCGTGAGCTCGCGGCAGATCGCGGCCGGTCGATCCGGCCCACAGGCCGTCTTCAAGTCGGAGATCGTGGCCGCCAGTCGGCGCGGCGCCTCGAAGATCACGCATCCACGCTCGTCGGCCGCGATCCGGGCGATCCGCTCCCGACGTTCGCGACCCTTGCGTGGCAGGAAGCCCTCGAACGTCCAGCGCGGGCCTGCGACTCCCGAGACGGCTACGGCGACCAGAACCGCCGACGCACCGGGAATCGCCTCGACACGGCCACCCTCGGCAGCCCAGCGAGCAGCCAGATCCTGCCCAGGGTCACTGATGCCCGGTGTTCCTGCATCAGTCGCGAGTGCGAGGTCGTGACCGCCGCGAAGATGGGCGAGGAGTTCATCGGCCCGACCGGGACCACTCCGAGCGTGATAGCTCGTGGTTCGCGTCTGGATGTCGTAGTGCGTCAGCAGCCGTCGAGTGACCCGAGTGTCCTCGGCCGCAATCAGGGGCGCGGCCCGGAGAACCTCGATCGCACGAATCGTGACGTCGCCGAGGTTGCCGATCGGCGTGGCCACGAGATAGAGCGTGCCGCCGGCCACTGTCGGGATCAGGTTCTGGCCGAGCCCGGGCGGCGCCGGGGATACAGATAGTCAACGCCCGCGGTCCGAGGCCCGAGCTTCGCGACGGGTGGCATCTGGCGCTTGAACTCGGCGGCGGCGACCATCCGCTCGACGCGTGCCACGAACGCGGCATCGAAACCCATCTCGACGAGTTCCTCGATGCTCCGACGGCGATCGATCCGCCAGAACAGGAGCCGATCGAGGTCCGGGTAGGAGAAGTCCGCCTCCGACTCATCAGTCTGGCCCGGCCACAGGTCAGCGGACGGAGCTTTCGAGATGATCACCTCGGGAACGCCCATCGCCGCGGCCAATTGGCGAACCTGGCTCTTGTACAGGTCGCCGATCGGGTTGAAGGCGCAGGCGCTGTCACCGTAGATGGTGGTGTAGCCGATCAGCGACTCAGTCTTGTTGCCGGTTCCCACCACCAGCCCGCCCCAGGTCACGGAACGGTCATACAGCACGGCCATCCGCATCCGTGCGCTGAAGTTGCCGCGCCGCAGGGGCTCCGCATTCAGTCCGCCCGGACCGCCGGACCCGGCGCCGGACCCGGCGCCTGCGGCGGACGCCGTGCCGAAGTACGCGTCCACCATCGAGGTGATCTCGACGACCTCACTCGAGCAGCCGAGTCCCGCGACCAAGGACTCGGCGTCGGCGCGCGATCCTGGCGAGGAGGTCCGGTACGGCATGAGCACGCAATGCAGCTGCCCGGCGCCGATCGCTTCTGCCACCAGATGTGCAACGAGGCCGGAGTCGATGCCGCCCGAGAGGCCCACGACGATCCGCTCGAAGCCGGCCTGCTGCAACTGGCTGCGGATGAACTCGCCGATGACCCGGCGAGCCACATCGGTGTCGATGGCCAACTCATCCGGGAGCTCGAACAACGGCCGCCCGGCAGCGTCCAACGGTGCGCGCGGGACGGGGCGGGTCACGATCGGTTGCCGCCAATTTCAGCCACACGACCGGCTGGGGCCTGCTCGGCCGCGGTCTCGCGCTGGAATCCGATCGATCGACCGGGCGCGAGCGCGGAAGCCACGTCGAGGCCCTCCTCCGCCCCGGGTTCGGACGTCGAATCGACGGCCAGGCCGGCCCGCTCGGCAATCAGCCG
>JAYWFP010000192.1:0-9516 GCA_043778745.1 Chloroflexota bacterium | reverse complement strand
TGTACGCCGGGGGCGAGATCGCCCGTCTGGCCGAGCTTGCGCGGCCCGAGATCGGGGTGGTGACGGCCATCCTCGGCGTCCATCTGAGTCGTATCGGTTCCATCGAAGCCGTGGAGAACGCCAAGGCCGAGCTGGTCGAAGCGCTCCCTGCTCACGGGGTTGCGGTCCTGAACGCCGACGATCCGCGCGTCCGTGGCCTGCGTGCCAGGACGCCGGCTCGCGTGGTGACCTACGGATTCGCCGCCGACGCCGATGTGGGTGCGGATCAGGTGCGCTCCGCCGGTATCGCGGGCATGCGTTTCCGGCTCCGGTATCCAGGCCAGGGTGGGATTGAGCGCGTTGCCGCGTCGATCCCGGCACTCGGTCGGCTGTCCGTGCATAACGCGCTTGCCGCCTCCGCGGTCGGTATGGCCGCAGGGATGCGGGTCGACGAGATCGTCTCGGCGCTGGCGGGTGGCTGGTCGGCGCCGCACCGTGGCCAGCTCGTCATTGCCGGTGGGGTCACGATCGTCGACGACAGCTACAACGCATCACCGGCATCGATGGCGGCCGCGCTCGACCTGCTGGCCGGTCTGCCGGGGCGCCGGATCGCCGTCCTGGGCGGGATGCGGGAGCTGGGCGACGAATCTGAGGCGGGTCATCTCAGGACCGGAGCCCTGGCGGCTGCCGTGTGCGCGCTACTGGTAACCGTCGGGTCCGAGGCGACGGATATCGCTCGCGGGGCTCGAGACGCGGGCCTGGCGCCCGACGCCATCCTGGAGGTGCTCGATCGCGCTGAGGCACTGACGAAGCTCACGACCATCCTCCGCCCCCGTGACGTGGTTCTCGTCAAGGCCTCGCGCGGCGCAGAGCTCGATCGTTTCGTCGAAGCGTTGCAGTTGGCGCTCGCATGACCGTTGAGCTGATCCAGGGCCTGCTCCTCGCTTTCGCGCTGGTCGTGATCCTCATGCCGGCATATATCCGCCTGCTCCAGGCCGTTGGCATGGGCAAGCGGATCCGGGCGGAAGGCCCGGAAGCACACCTCGCCAAGGGCGGGACGCCGACCATGGGGGGCCTCCTCATCATCGCCGTGGTGGTGGTTCTGTTTTTCCTGCTGCGGGGCTTGCCACAGCGGGCGATCATCGCCCCGCTCGCGACGCTGGTCCTCGTCGGACTGCTCGGCGCGGCCGACGACATCCTCAATGCCCGGACCGGGGAAGGGATCCGTGCCCGGCACAAGATCCTGTGGCTGATGGTGGTAGCGGCCGTGGTCGCCTTCCAGATCCAGTCGACCTATTCGATCGACGAGATCGCCGTCCCGTTCGTGGGTGCCGTCGGGATTGCGCCATGGATCTTCATCCTGTTTGCGGCATTCGCGATCATCGCCACGAGCAATGGCGTCAACCTGACCGATGGACTCGACGGCCTCGCGGGTGGAACGCTGATCTTCGCGTTCGTTGCGTTCATGCTGATCGCCCTCCTCAACGTCGTCCCCCAACCCGACGGAACCCTCGGCAACCAGCCGAATCTGGCGTTGTTGTGCGCGTTGATCATCGGTGGCCTCCTCGGGTTCCTGTGGTTCAACGTCCATCCGGCCCAGATCTTCATGGGCGACTCGGGATCGCTGGCCCTCGGCGCCACGCTCGCCGTCATCGCCCTGATCACGGGCCAGATCCTGGTCCTGCCGCTGATCGGGCTGGTATTCGTCGTCGAAACCGCCTCGGACATCATCCAGATCGGCTGCTACAAGATCACGAAGGGCAAGCGCGTCTTCAAGATGGCGCCCCTCCACCATCACTTCGAGTTGTCCGGATGGGACGAGGAGAAGATCACCCTCCGGTTCTGGATCGTCGGGATCCTCGCGGGCCTGCTCGGGGTCACGCTGTTTCTCGCGTCGATCGATCAGCTCGGGTGATGACCTTGCCGTCGTCGTTCGGAGCCCGCCTCGACCCTTTCGACGTCGATGCCCTGTCCATGGATGGCGTCAGGGTCGGTGCGCTGCGTGATCGGAAGGTCACGGTTCTCGGGTTCGCCCGGACCGGGATCGCGGCTGCCCGGTTCCTTGTCGACGCCGGCGCCGATGTCACGATCTACGACGGGCGGCCGCGGGGCGAGCACCGATCGGCGATCGACCAGCTTGCGGGTCGCCCGGTCCACCTCGTCCTCGGGCCGGACGCCGATGCTGCGACCTCGTGGGCCGACGCCAGCCTGGTCGTGACCTCGCCGTCGATCTCCCCGGACTTTCCGACCACGGAGCCCGTTCTCCGGATGGCTCTTGGCGAGCTGGTCCGGGCCCGAGCAATGGGTATTCCGGGCGCGCCGGCCTTGATATCGGAGCCCGACCTCTTCCTCCGCCTGTGCCCGTCACCGACGATCGGCGTCACGGGGACCAAGGGCAAGACAACGACAGCGTCACTCACCGCCGCGTTGCTGGGTGGCGATCCCGTCCACCCGGTCGTGCTCGGCGGGAACATCGGTACGCCGCTCGTGGAACGGCTGCCGGAGCTGACGACCGATCACCGCGTCGTCATTGAGCTGTCCGAACTCCAGCTGCCCACGCTGTCACGTGGCACGACGGTCGCTCTATACACGAACGTGACGTCCGATCATCTCGACCGACACGGCTCGATGGCTGCCTATCGTCGGGTCAAGCGGCGACTGGCCGAACTCGTGGATCCCGATGGCGCACTCGTGCTGAACGCCGAGGACCCGGTGGTGGCGGCCTACGCCGGGCTCGGAACGGCGTCGACCGTCCTGTACCGACTTGATCGACCGATCGCCGGGGGTGTCGGGGTCGTCGACGACTGGATCGTGGCAGCGGGCCTCCAGCGCCTTGCCCTCGTCGGTGGTGGCCCTGCGGCAACCGGCCCGGGCGGGCGGATCATGCCCGTCGACGAACTCGCCATTCCCGGTCGGCACAACGTGCGGAATGCGCTCGCCGGGATTGCCACGGCGCTCCTGTTCGGTGTGGCTCCGGATGCCATCCGTCGCGAAGCCGCGCAGTTCCGTGGCGTCGAGCACCGTCTGGAGACGGTGGCCGTGATCGGCGGCGTCCGCTTCGTCAACGACTCCCAGGGCACCCAGCCCGACGCGGTGATCGCTGCGCTGGAAGCGTTCCCGGGCCCGATCGTGCTGATTGCCGGCGGTCGCGACAAGGGCGTCGAGCTCGGTGAATTGGCCGATGTGGTCGCCCGACGTGCCGTGGCGGCCGTCCTGATCGGCGAATCGGCCGACGCGATGGAGGCCCTCTTCGGGCGCTCGGGCCTGCGGGCGATTGAACGCGCCGAGTCGATGTCGGATGCGGTCAGGCAGGCGGCGATTCTGGCCGTCGCAGCCGGCCGGGCGGCCGGCGAGGCGGGGACCGGGCCGACCGGACGGATCGCGACGGTTCTTCTCTCGCCGGCAGCGGCGAGCTTCGACATGTTCGAGGACTACGCTGCCCGCGGGCGCGCATTCAAACAGGCGGTCGCTGACCTGGGCAGCGATTCGTCCACCACGACCGGGGCGCGACCGATGGAGAACACCTGATGGGTTTTGCCGACCGCTCCCTGCCCCGTCGACTCGTCGGCAAGGATGCTCGAGGCGGGGAGCGTTCCCGGCCGTCGGCGGGCGACCGGTCGACGAGCCACGGTCGGCGGAGCGGGGTCACGGCGAAGACCAACATCCTCAAACGAGAACGACATCAACCGGACTGGTCGATTCTGGTCGCGGTCGTCGCACTCGCGGCGATCGGTATCCTGATGGTCTACTCGTCGTCTGCGATGCGCTCGTACATCAAGAATGACGATTCGCTCGCCATCGTCGGGCCCCAGATCCTGTGGGCGTCCCTTGGCCTTGCCGCCATGCTGGTGATGATGCGGGTCGACTACCGGAGGCTCCGCCTGGTGTCGCTGCCGGCATACATCATCGGCGTCGTCCTCCTCGTTCTGGTCTTCGTCCCGAGCCTCGGCAGGGTGGTCGGCGGAAGTGCCCGCTGGTTGGTGCTTCAGCCATTGCCGGCCATTCATCCGGCCGAGGTCGCGAAACTGACGTTGATCATCTACCTCGCTCACTGGATGGCCTCGCGCGGGACGCGGATCTCCGGGATCCGGAGCGGCACCGTGCCCTTCCTGCTGATCTCGCTGCCGGTCATCGCCCTGGTCTTCAAGGAGCCGGATCTTGGAACCACGACGGTCATCGTCGGAGCGGCGCTCACGATGTTCTTCATCGCCGGGGCGCGTCTCTGGCAGTTCGGCGCCATGGCCGTCCTCGGCGTCCTTGCCGCCATCGTGGTCGGGCTGCGGGCCTATCAGCTGGAGCGGATCCGGGCCTTCCTCAATCCCTGGCAGGATCAGCTCGGCGCGAGCTTCCACACCGTCCAGGGCCTGTTCGCGCTCGCGCTCGGTGGGATCTTCGGCTCCGGGCTCGGAGAATCGAAGCTTGCCGGCGGCCTGTATCTCCCGAATGCCTGGAATGACTTCATCTTCGCGATCATCGGCGAGGAATTCGGCCTCATCGGGGCGGCAACGGTCGTGGCGCTCTTCGTCGTCCTTGCCTACGCGGGAATTCGTACCGCGATGCGGGCGCCAGATACCTTTGGGGCGCTGCTGGCCACCGGGATCACTGCCTGGTTGTGCATCCAGGCGTTCATCAACATCGGCGTCGTCGTCGCGCTGATTCCCGTGACCGGGATCACACTCCCATTCATCAGTGCGGGCGGGTCGTCGCTCATCATCAGCTTCGCCGCGGTCGGGATCCTGTTGTCGATCTCGCGAGAGACGGTGGAGCGGCAGAAACAGGAGCCAGATGCACCTGCTGATCGCGGGCGGCGGGACCGGGGGACATATCTACCCGGCGCTCGCCGTCGTGGACGCGCTGCGCCGCCGACCGAATCCGCCTGACATCAGCTGGCTCGGGGGCCGGCGTGGACTGGAAGAACGGATCGTCCCTGCGGCAGGGCTGCCGCTGCGTCGCCTCGCCCTCCGGTCCCTGCGGACGGTCGGTCGGGATGTGCACCTGATCCTCGATCCGATTCGGCTCGCGGCGTCGATCCCGCAGGCGTTCGTGATGATGGTCCGTGACCGGCCCGACGCGGTCTTCACGACCGGCGGCTATGTCGCGATCCCGGTCCTCGTGGCCGCCCGCGTCCTGCGTATCCCCACGGTGCTCTGGGAAGGCAACGTCATTCCCGGTCGGAGTGTCCGGGCAACCGCCCGCCTCGCCGGCGTGCTGGCCGTATCGTTCGCGGAGACCTGTGCGGCCCTCGGGCGGCCGGCGTCGTCGGAAGGTCAGGCGAAGGCGGCTCCGTGTGTCACGACCGGCACCCCGATCCGTGACTTCCGCGACATCGACCCGCTCGCCGCGAGGGAGCGTCTGGGCGTGCCCGCCGGCGAACGACTCGTGCTCATCTTTGGTGGATCACAGGCGGTCCGTCGCCTCAACGACGCCGTGGCGGCGGTCCTGCCGGCGCTCGTGGCTCGGTGCCACGTCCTCCATGTCACGGGCGACCTCGGTTACGCGGCCGCGCTCGCCGGCCGCGAGACCCTCCCGATGGAGCATCGCTCGCGATATCGACCCACGCGTTTCCTGGCCGAGGGCATGACCGAAGCCCTCGCTGCCGCCGATCTCGTGGTCGGGCGGGCCGGCTCATCGACGCTTGCGGAGGTAACGGCATGTGGCGTTCCGATGATCGTGGTGCCCTATCCGCACGCCGGCGGCCATCAGCGGGCGAATGGCCGAGTACTCGTCGATGCCGGAGCGGCGCGTGAGATCGACGACGCGGACTTCGATGGCCCGGCCCTTCTCGATGCCATCAGGATCCTCGATGACCCGGCAACCCATGCTCGGATGACGGCAGCGGCCCGGTCGCTCGGGCGCCCCGGTGCAGCCGACGCCCTGGCGTCGATCGTGCTGGCTCTTGGCTCGCGTCAGGCGCTCCCGGACGTGTCGACGATCGACCGGATGTCTCGCGGTGGCTCATGACCGGTGACTCAGCGGTGACCAGTGACTCACCGGCCGCTTTCGATACGATTGCCCTCGCGGCCGATATTGCCCGACGCGTCGGGGTGCGCGTTGATCAACACGCACCGCTGGCCCGCCTGACCACGATGCGCGTCGGAGGACCGGCCGACCTCCTAGCCACGGTTCGCAATACGTTCGAGCTGCGTGGCCTGGTGCGCTTTGCACGTTCGCGTGGCCTGCCGATCCTCGTGCTCGGTCGGGGGAGCAACATCGTCGTCTCGGACCGGGGCGTGCGGGGTCTCGTGATCCAGGTCAAAGCCGAGCAGACCAGGATCGAAGGGGACCGATACCACGCGGCAGCCGGCGTTCCGATGGCTCGCGCCGCGACCGAGACGCAGAAAGCCGGCCTGACCGGACTGGAGTTCGGTCTGGCCATCCCGGGCACCGTGGGTGGCGCTATCTGGGGCAACGCCGGCGCGCATGGCTCGGACATTGCCGGGGTACTCGAATCGGCCGACATCCTGAGTGCTGACGGGGTCGAGTCGAAGGTCGATGCCACGGACCTGGGCTTCGGCTATCGCGAAAGTCGGCTCAAGCACCCGCTGGCGTCCGGCGATCGAGAGCTGGTCGCTGGCGGCACCTTCAAGCTCGCAGGGGCGCCACCGGACGACATTCGCGCGGCGCTCGATGAGATCCGGACGTGGCGTCAAGCGCACCAGCCCCTTGGTCTGCCGTCGGCCGGCAGTGTCTTTCGCAATCCCGCCGCTGGCGCGTCTGCCGGCCAGTGGATCGAGGAGGCCGGCCTCAAAGGCTTCAGGATCGGTGGCGCCACGGTCTCCGAAAAGCACGCCAACTTCATTATCGCCGACAAGACGGCCACAGCTGCCGACGTGCGAACCCTTGGCGACCACGTTCGTGCGACGATCCAGCAGCGCGATGGAATCGATCTCCAGTTCGAGATCGAGTTCGTCGGTGACTGGGTCGGCTGGCCCTGGTCGATCCCCGAGCCCGGAGGCACGTCGCCCGAATGACCACCGCCGACACGCCGCGTCCGCCGATCACCGTCCTGTTCGGCGGCCCGTCCGCCGAGCACGACGTGTCGATCGTGTCCGGGACTGCCATTGGCGCGGCGCTCATCGCCGATGGCTTTCCGACCCGGCAGGTGCTGATCGACCTGGACGGGGCCTGGTGGTGGCTCCCGCTCGATCACGCCCGGCGAGATCGCCCCGGTTCCGCCTACGATCACCCTCGGGGCCTCGGCGCCGAGGGACCATTCCGCGTGGGTGCCGCCATCGACCGGCTGGCGGCAACGCGCCCGGCGCCGATCATCTTCATTGCCCTGCACGGACCGTTCGGGGAGGACGGGACCGTCCAGGCATTGCTGGAGGCGTCGGATCTCGCCTATACCGGCTCGGGCGTCCTCGGGTCATCAATCGGCATGGACAAGGCGGTCCAGAAGCGGATCTGGCGAGGCCTGGGGCTACCGGTCCTGGACTGGCGCGAGATTCGGGAGGCACATTGGCGATCAAATCCGGACGCCGTGCTCGGGGAACTCGAAGCCTTCGCGGGTGGAGTGGGGGACCCGCGGCTCATGGTCAAGCCGGCACGTCTGGGCAGCTCCGTCGGCATGACCCTGGCGCACACCGCGGCCGAACGAGCCCATGCCCTTGAGGTGGCCCTCCACTTCGATTCGGTCGCGGTCGTGGAGCCCTATCTGGCCGGTGCACGCGATCTCGAAATCGCGATCATCGGCACGGAACCGCCCCTCGGCGTCTACGGCCCCGGAGAAATCGTGGCCGGCCACGAGTTCTACGACTATGCGGCCAAGTACACGCCCGGGCTGTCGGTGACATCACTCCGCGCCAGCGTGCCGGATCAGCAGCGAGCGGTGATGCAGAAACTGGCCCGCGACGCGTACCGGGCAACGGCGGCCGAGGGCTTCGCACGGGTGGACTTCCTGGTCGCCGGCGAGC
Source organism: Chloroflexota bacterium (assembly GCA_043778745.1). GTDB lineage: Bacteria > Chloroflexota > Limnocylindria > Limnocylindrales > CSP1-4 > UBA5189. The sequence continues at coordinate 1,624 of JAYWFP010000192.1, read as the reverse complement.
AGATCTACCTGTCCGAGATCAACACGATCCCGGGGTTCACGCCGATCAGCCTGTTTCCGACGCTGCCGGCCGAGGCGGGCCTCGACTTCGCCGCGGTCTGTCGTCGGATCATCCTGCTCGCGCAGCACCGCCATGCAGCCCGAAGCACGACCCGCCTGACAAAGGCCGACCTCCCGCGGTGAGGACCTGCGCGTGAAATTTCGCCGCGGTTCCGTCCGGCCCTCCGGTCGACGGGCGAGCGCCGGCGGCACATCATCGAAGCAGGTTCGGCCCAGGGGAGATGTCACCAGGTCCGGCGGTCGACGTCGACCCGGCCTTACCGCCCGCAGGATCCGGTGGCGTCTGACGCCGCCGCGCGCCGCGGCGCTGCTGGTGCTGCTGGCATCGATCGGCGGGCTTAACGGACTTGCCTCGACGCCGGCCTTCACCCTGGCACGAACGGAGCTGCCGACGCTCCAATGGACCACCAATGAGGCTCTCGTGAGCGCCGTGGCAACCTCGGAAGGGACCAACCTGTTTCGCATCCAGACCGGACCGATCGAGGACCGCCTCCGGGGCTTGCCGGGCGTGGCCGACGCGCAAGTCTCCGTCAGCCTGCCCGATACGCTCGTGGTCATGATCGATGAGCGCACCGCGATCCTGACGTGGAGCGTAGGGGACAGCCTGTTCCTGGTGGATCGCGAGGGCGTGATCTTTGCGACCGCCGCTTCCGACGGCTCCGCGTCAGGAACGCTGCCGACGGTTGCCGACACCCGGCCGGGTTCGGCCGGGCTCGGCGTGGGTTCGGTGCTGGATGCCGTCGACCTCGACGCGGCGACGCGGCTTGCCTCCCTTACCCCGGGCGACCTCGGGAGTGTGGCTGATTCGCTGCTGATCACGGTGACCGAGGCGACGGGATTTGTCGTCGGGACGCTTCCGAGATCCTGGGTCGCGGTATTCGGCCTGTACACGCCGAGCATCCGGACGCCCGCGATGATTCCCGGCCAGGTCCGCCTGCTCCGAAGCCTTCTCGCCGACCGCGAGGGATCAATCGCCAAGGTCATCCTGGCCGATGAGAAGACCGGCACGTTCGTCCTGAAGGCGTCGCCCGCCCCATGAAGACTCGTACGACATGGGGTGCGGGTTGCCCCGGTCCGGTGCGGTCGAGTAGCCTTGCAGAAACACATCGCAACGAGGACGAGACAACGTGTTGCTTCCCCTGGCAGGCCTCATCGTGGGCGTCCTGCTCGGGCTCGTCCTCAACGTCAACGTCAGCTTCGAGTTCAGCCGGTACTCGGCCGTGGCGATTCTCGCCGCGCTCGACTCGGTTCTCGGGGCGGTCAGGGCCGAGCTCGATGGTGTCTACGACAATCGCATCTTCATCTCCGGCTTCGTCACGAACGCCGTTGTCGCCGTGATCCTCACGTTCATCGGCGATCGGCTGAGCCTGGATCTGTACCTCGTGGCGCTGATCAACTTCGGGTTCCGGATCTTCAACAACGTCGCGCTGATCCGGCGACATTTCATCTGACCCGGGAGACCGGGAGGGAGCAGGCGAAACTGTGGTGGAAGGCGTCCTCGTCGGAATCGACGTAGGCACGAGCAAGGTCTGTGCGCTCATCGGCGAGGTGGGTCGTGACGGCCG
>JAYWFP010000191.1:0-4041 GCA_043778745.1 Chloroflexota bacterium | reverse complement strand
GGCCTCCTTGGTGCTGGTTGCTTTGACAACCCAACGTTGCCACTGCGGAGGCCCTTCTTCATGACATTCAGTTGCTCGACGCCTACTTCGTCGCCTTCGCCACCGCCACCCGTCGCGATAGGTAGGCGGGCTCCTCCTCGCGCGCGAGGAGGAGCTGGAGCTCAAGGTGCTCGAGATCGTCGCAGTGGAACCGGGCTGCAACGAGGGACCGGCGGATGGACGAGGGATGGTGCTGAACTTCCAGGACACGGGTTACAGGCGTGCCAGGATGTCGCTCTTCTTCGCGGCAAACTCGTCGGCCGTCAGGAGGCCCGCGTCCCGAAGCCGGCCAAGCTCGCGCACCAGCTCAGTCAGATCGAGGCCGGCGCTCGGCGGCTGCTCGGGCGACGTCGGCATATCCTTGAAGCGCCGATCGACGGTCGCCTGGACAGCGTTCTTGATGGGCGTGAAGACGATCACCACGACCAGCGTGGTGAGCACGATCCCGATATCCGAGTTCTGGCCCGTCCAAGCCAGCACGCGCTGCGAGATGGCGATTGAGGCCGTGTAGATGCCCGCCACGATGGCCGTCAGCGGCACATAGACGAGCGCCCGGTTGATGATCACGTCGATGTCGTACAGGCGGTAGCGCAGGATGGCGATGCCGATGGCGACGGGCAGCGCGAGGTACGCAAGGAAGCCGATCGTCCAGAATACCTGCGCCAGTAATGCCTCACTCGACCACTGGAGCATCGCCGGCGGGAATGCGATGACGGCCACGAGGGCAACGGCCAACAGCCACTTGAGCTGCTGTCGCTGCACGGGATCGCCGCGCCGGAACCTGACCCACACGGCGACCGTGGCGCCGCCGAACCCGATGACGAATGCCACCAGCGAGATCAGGCCGGCCACGTTGCCGATGGCCTCAACATCCACGAGGTCCGGGGCCAGGCCCGCAAGCCCGGAAAGGAGCATCACAACCATTCCCAGTGCGGTGGCCCAGACCACGAAACGGAACCGCCGCGACGGAAGCCGGCCATCCGGAAACAGGAGAGGGATGCCGATCAAGGCAAGGATCAACGGGGCAAAGTAGACGACGTCACCGAAGATCCCGGCCAACGCGGCAACCGGCCATTGCGGCGTGGCCGCTGTGCCGAGGTAGGCGTACGCGGCGAGCGCGAGGGCCGCGAACTGAACGGTAGCCACGGCGAGCAACAGCGCGCCGACGGGATTGTTCGGCACGCGGCGGACCAGGAGCGCCCCCATCAGCGAGAACCCCAGGACGGATAGGCCGTCAAGCAGCGCGATTCCCGGATCCACCATGTCGGGGCCGATGCTTATTCCCCAGACGCTGAGGATGGAATACCCGACGATGTCGAGGATCGCGAGCGCCATGGCCGCCGTTCCCCTGTTCATCGGAATCCACTCTCCTGACTGTTCCCGTCGAATCGCCCGCCGCACAACGTCTCTCGCCTGCGGTGAACCTGCGCCGACACGATCCGCGATACATGGGCCGAATGGCCCTCCAATGCTGGACCAGTCGGACGTGGAGGCCGCGGCACCCACCCGTCGGCACCGTCGTGCCCTCCGCCCAGCGGCCCGTTCCATAGAGGCGTTGACGCACGGTCGCCCAACCTGGTCGCCTGGGCCGTGCTGAGCCACTGGCGAGACCGACCCGCGACGTGCCTCGGATGGTGAGTGATGCGATTCCTGATGGCCGCTCAGCGGCACGATTGCTGAGTTTGGTCGGGGCGAGAGGAGACAAACCACCCTTAGGCACCTTAGTGTCCCGGCTACTTTGCCACTGGAAATCGCGGTGACCGGGGTGGAACACTGGTTGACCAGCTCGACGGCGTGACTCGCGAGGCAGCTGCCGATCTGCGTTGTCGGGCCGCGTGAGGCAGCGAGGATCCAGCTCTGCGCTGCCCAGGTCATGAACGCGGGCCTGACCCGCATCCGCCACGCAGCGGCGGCAGGTCCGTGCCGCGGGGATCGCGGGGCAGCCGAGCCTCGCCGTCGTCGCCGTCCCAGCGACGGCCGTATTGATCGGGGATCGTGCCCCAGCCCCAGTAAGCGAGCGGACCGTCGGGCACTTTGCCGAGCTCCTCCTCTGGATCGATGCGCTCTGGTCCGACGGTGCACAGGTGGGTCCAGTCTTCGCCGATATCGAACGTGTACAGGAACTGCTCGCCCGCGTGCAGGCGCGATAGGTTCGTCCGTCGGTCGTTGAGCGATGGGCCGAACTCGTCGTGGTCGCCGCACGGAGTCGCAAGCCGGGTCCCGTCGACGAGGTAGAACTCGTGAAGGTGGGCGCGGTCCCAGCGGGCGAAGGCGTCGTCAATCGTGGTGGCGAGGGCGGCGAAGGAGTGACTCCGGGCCGCCGCGAAGATCCGTCCGGGTCCGCGGCCACAGGCGCTCCCCTCGACCCTCGACGAGGTCGACCCGGATCGACAGCCATGTGCGGGTGATCGGTGTCTCCTTCAGCTCCAGAGCGCGGAGATCGGCGCTGCGATAAGACGATCCCCGAGGCGGTAGGTCCGGGGGCCGGTATGGAGCACGATTCCGGCTACGAACGTCTCCGGGTAGCCATCCCGCAAGGTTGCGAGATGGCGGGCGGAATCAGGCGAGGGAGCAGCGTCGGCCTTGACCTCGATCGCGATCAGGCCACCGCCGGCAAGCTCGGCGAGCAGGTCGATCTCGAACCGGCCCTGCTGCTGGCGCACGTGATAGAGCCTTGGTCGCACCGCCGTGACGGCGAGCTCCGTGCGGAGCTGGGCGACGACGAAGGTGTCGAGCAGGCGCCCGAGGAGGTCGCCCCTGCGGAGCACGAGGCCGGCGTCGAGTCCCAGGACCGCGCTGGCGAGTGCCGGCTCGACAAGGTGACGCTTGGGCATGAGCACGAGTCGCTTGAGCCGGTTGGACGTCCAGGCCGGCAGCGCCTCGACCACCCGCAGGTTCGTGAGCAGGCGCTCGTACGCCTGTGCCGTCCGGCGGTTGATCCCGGCCGTGTCGAACAGCGTCCGCTCGTCGACGATCCCGGCCGTGTTGAGCGCGTACGCCTCGAGGAAGCGGCGCAAGCGGGCCGGGTCCCGGCCGCCGTCGACCTGCTCCGCATCACGGGTGAGGAGGTGCTCGACGTAGCTGGCGAGCCAGGCGTGCCGCGCCCGATCGCCCAAGCGCAGGGCTGGCTCGGGGAAGCCGCCGCGCAGGATGAGCTCCACGTAGCCGCGCAGGTCAAGGGTGTCCGACGCCGGGACGAGGTCGGCCCCGGCGGCCACGCGGTCGAGGAAGGGTGACCCGAGACCCGCACCTGCCTGCTCGCGGACGGTCATGCCGTACATCGGGACCCGCGTGAGCCGGCCGGTCCCTGGCCACAGGTGGCCGTCGAGGTCGCCCCGGACGGACCCCGTGACGAGGAAGCGTCCAGGCCGGGGATCGGCATCCACGGCCCGCTTCACGGCGCCAAGCACCCCCGGTACGACCTGCCACTCGTCGAGCAGGATCGGTTCGCGAAGACCGCGCACGGCGGCGTCGGGATCGGCCCTGACCGCCACTGCCTCGGCCTCACGATCGAGGCGCACGATGGTGGCCGCCCGTCGCGCAGCGGTCGTGGTCTTGCCGGTCGCTCGCGGCCCCGTCACGAAGATCGCCGGCAGCTCGGCGAGCAACGTGTCGATCAGGTCGTCGACGAGCCTGGGCCGGTAGTCCATGGACCGTAGACTACCACTCTCACACGTGGACTAGTACCACTCCTGCACACGCTCGACTGCCACTCTACCGCGCTCGACGGGGCGCTGAGGTATGTCGGTGCGAGATGCCCACGTCGCGAGACTGCCTCCGCGGCGGAATCCAAGCACGAATCGCTGACACGGGAGGTTCTGGTCGGGGCGAGAGGATTAGCGGCGACACTATCCAACTGTCGATCCGCATCGAACCGCAGCCCGTCACGAACGTTCCGAGCTGTGTACATCGGGCCTCGGAGATCGCGTAGGCAGCCCTCCGCCCCATCCGGGCGACCAGACCGCCGCGCTCGCGGTCGGCCCGGACCGCTGGCCGGTTCTG
>JAYWFP010000190.1:0-4052 GCA_043778745.1 Chloroflexota bacterium | reverse complement strand
GCACCGCGTCGAACCAGCCGACTCGACGCGGTCGTCCGGTCGTGGTGCCGACTTCGTGGCCGCGCTCGGCGATCCCGCGCCCGACCGCATCGTTCAGTTCCGTGGGAAACGGCCCACTCCCGACCCGCGTGGCGTAGGCCTTCATCACGCCCAGCACCTCGTCCACCTGGAGGGGTCCGATACCACCACCCGTACAGGCGCCACCCGCGACCGGATTGGACGACGTTACGTAAGGATAGCTGCCGTGGTCGAGATCGAGGAGCGTGCCCTGGGCACCTTCGAGGAGGACGTGTTCACCGCGGGCGAGCGCCGTTTGGACGAGCCATGTCGCGTCATCGATGTGCTCGGCGAGTCGCTCACCCCAGACGGCAGCCTGGTCCACGAGGGCATCGACCGCGAAGGGTTCGGCCCCCATGCCCTCGAGGAGGAGGTTCTTGTCCGGGAGGACCTGCGAGATGCGCGTCCTGAGGGCCTCTCGATCCAGCAGGTCCTCCATGCGCAGGCCGATTCGCCAGGCTCGATCGCCGTAGGCTGGCCCGATTCCCCGCCCCGTCGTGCCCACCTTGGAATCGGCCAGGCGCGTCTCATTGGCCCGGTCCAGAGCCACGTGGTACGGCATGATCACGTGGGCGCTGCGACTCACGCGGACGCGTGAGACATCGATCCCCCGGCTGGCGAGCATGTCCAACTCCGCGATCAGGGTTGCCGGATTCACGACCACCCCGGTCCCGATGACCGAAGTGATGTGGGGATACAGCACGCCCGACGGCACGAGATGGAGCTTGAAGACCTCATGCCCGGTGACCACCGTGTGCCCGGCGTTGTCGCCGCCCTGATAGCGCACCACCATGGCCACCTGTTCGGCCAGGAAGTCGGTGGTCTTGCCCTTTCCCTCGTCGCCCCATTGCAGGCCGACGATCACGGTCGCGGGCATGACATCAGACCTCCGCTGGCATGGGATCCGACTCCCGGGACATGAAAAAGCCCCGTGCCGATCGGCTCGGGACCTGGATAGACTTCTCCCGTGTTGCGTCCGCCCACGGGGCGGGGCCACGGATCCTGGCCGCTCGACCGCCTCACGGGACGATCGATGCGCCCTCGTCGCGCGATCGCTGGACCTCCCTGCCCCGGCCGTCGTGACTTCCTGCACGGGACCCGCGGAGTATACCCTGCGGATCCGTTCCCGGATCGGGCGCTCTGACTATCGGTGGCGTGGTCCCGGTACCTTCTGGTGCGTGCGCGCGACGCGTCCCCCGGGCTAGTCTCCGGCCATGCTTCTTGTGCGCGGCGCCTGGCCGATTCTGTCGGCCGCGATCATCCTCGTCCTGCTCGTCGCGCCGAACTTCGTCGATCCGGTGCCGAGGGCGATCCTCGCCGCCGGCGCCGCCGTCGGCCTGACGGTCGCCGTGTCCCTCGCCTACGCGCAGTCGCGTATCAGGCCCCTTGCCATCGCCGTGGAGCGGCTGGCGAGCGGCGCCGGTGATGTTGCCGTTCCGGTCCGCAGTGATGCGCTCACAGGCCGCCTTGCAGCGGCCATCGCCAATGCGGCAACGCGTCTCGCCGCCGTGGGCGCCCAGGCCACGACCGACGAACTGACAGGCTTGCCGAACCGCGTGACCATCGCGGGAACGCTGTTCACGGAAGCCGAACGCTCGGTCCGCTACCGACGTCCGCTCGCGGTGATCTTCGCCGACATCGACCGTTTCAAGACCATCAATGACACGTACGGTCACGGCGCCGGTGACATCGTCCTGCGCGGCTTCGCAGAGGCCCTCAAGAGGCACCTTCGCGTCACCGACGTGGTCGGCCGCTACGGTGGCGAGGAATTCATGATCGTGCTGCCGGAGACGTCGGTTGACGACGCCGCCGCCCTCGCCAACAAGCTTCGCCTGGATGTCGCCGCCATGCGTCATCGGATCGACGACGGCCAGGAGGTCAGCGTCACCGCCTCGTTCGGGGTAACCGGCGGGGTCGGAGATCGCCTCCGCGTCGATACCCTCGTCCGCGAGGCAGATGCCGCCATGTACGCCGCCAAGGCCCTCGGGCGCGATCAGGTCTACGCCTACGCCGAGCCGGATGACGATACGACCGTCGTCAGCTCGCCTATCTCGCCGGCGGGACGTACGAAGGCCATGGAGCTCGGGCGCCAGGCGCATGGAGCCGCGGCCGACGCGCTCGCCGCGATCATCACGCCGCTGCCTCACTACCGCGGCCGCCCGTCGGCCCTCATCGCAACGATCGTCACCGCCCTGGCCCGAAGTCTCGAACTGCCGGCTCACGAAGTCGACAAGATCCGCGTCGCCGCCCTCCTCCACGATGTCGGCAAGGTCGGGATTCCGCAGGACATCCTCGAGAAGCCATCGTCACTCACGCCGGCTGAGTGGCGATCTGTCGTCCAGCATCCACGCATCGGCCAGGTGATCCTGGAACAGGCCACGACCCTCCGCGATGCCGTGCCGATCATCCTGCATCACCACGAGCGGTTCGGCGGCGAAGGCTACCCATACGGTCTGCGCGGCCAGGAGATTCCGCTCGGCGCCCGGATCGTTGCGATTGCCGACGCGTACGACGCGATGATCCAGGACCGCCCGTACAAGGGCAGGATCTCGCACGAGGCTGCGGTCGAGGAGCTCAAGCGCCACGCGGGAACGCAGTTCGACCCGGAACTCGTCCAGATCTTCTGCGACATCTACGGGACCCGGGCGCCAGTCGCCGATCAGGCTGCCATCGGGTTCGCAACCGCGATCGACGGGCAGAGCGTGCGACGCGCCAGCGCGGCCGCCGCGGCTCGACATGCAGATACCGAACTGGCACCGGCGGCTGAGACAGGCTGAGCCCGCTGCCCGGCGGGCCGCGCTCGCCGGGGTGCCCTCTTTCCAGTCCCGTGATCCTCAGGTCTGCCGGTTCGCGACAGGGCCTGTTCGTGTCTAGGGCTTCCGGCCCACGTTTCGGCCGGACAGGTTGGTCGTCATGTCGGTCATCGTCTCATGCTCCCATCTGACTGAGGTATTCGGGCTGCTGACTGAAGAAGATGCTCGCCGGGGTGCGGCCCTTCGTCCGATAGCCACGGTGTGGTCGCTCGAACTTGTAGAACCGCAGGAAGGCCCCGAGATCGGCGTCGATCGTCGTAAAGGCGGTGTAGTAGCGGTAGCGGAAGGCGACCCGGTGGTGGAGATGCAGGACGGTCCCCTGGAGCGCTCGACGAAGGCGTTGATTTTGGGCGAGCGGGGGGGGATCCGGTGCTGCCGGACGTCCGCCGTCGCGCAGGCCTCGCCGAACGGCCGCCCGAACTCGGGCCCGTTGTCGGTCGTCGGCGTCACCAGGCGCAGGCCGGCCCGGCGGACGACCGGTAGGACGTCATCGAGCAGGAAGCGGGCCATGACCGCCGCGGTCTTGGGCCCGGCGATCACCCGGGCGATCCCGAACGAGCTGGCCCCCTCGACCGCGCTGAGCTGCCAGACCTTGCCGACGCCCTTGACATTGCCGACGTAGAAGGTGTCGAAGAAGAGCTCTTCGCCCGGCACCTCCGAGCCGATGTGGACCGTCACCGCCCGCTCGATCGCGCGGACCTCGCGCAGGACCCGCTCGGTCAACGGGCCGCCCTCACTGGCGGCCAGGCTCTCGGCCGCGGCAGGACGGGCGAGCCGTCGCTCGAGACCGGCCCGGCGCAGGACGTTGGCCACCCCGCCGTGGCTCACGGCCCAGCGACCGAAGCGCTCCCGGGCCAGGGCATCGGCGATCGTCCGCTGGCCGTGGGTCGGATGCTCGACGGCATAGGCGACGATCGCATCGACGAGTGGCTCGGGCAACTGGCGGCCGGGTCGCTCGGCCGGTCGGGGCTTCGGTCGGAGACCGGCCGCGCGAGTGTCCGGAAGATCTGGCGGTCGAGCAGCTCCGACTGGAGGATCCCCAGAAGCGCTCGATCTTGAGCCGCAGGCGCAGGCTGGCCACGTCGGATCGTGGCGACGGCCCAGGCGGCCGGCCGCCCCGCGTTGCCAGGAGGAGAAAGCCAGGGCCCTCCTGATAGGTGTGACGGAGGAGACGACGATGCG
>JAYWFP010000189.1:0-9552 GCA_043778745.1 Chloroflexota bacterium | reverse complement strand
ATCGAGGCGTCCGGGCGCGACTGGCATGTCGCTGCGCAGAACGTGAAGCTCGGTTGCTTCACCGGAGGATCGGCATCAGGTGGGCCGGATGGGTCGGGCACCTACGTCCGCAAGCACGAGCCAGCGATCATGTTCAGCCAGATCGCCACGGACCCAACGCGCTGCGCAAAGATCACCGACTTCAGCCATTTCGATCCGAATGTCGGCAACTACTGGTTCATCGCCCCGAACCTCTGCAACGACATGCACGACTGCTCGGTCGCGACAGGCGACGGCTTCCTGAAGTCGTTCCTGCCGACGATCCTGAATTCGGCGGCGTTCAAGAAGGACGGCCTGATCTTCCTGACGTTCGACGAGGGTTCCTCGAAGGTCGGTGGCGGCGGCAACGTCGTCACAATCGTGATCAGCCCGAAGGGCAAGGCCGGGTTCACTTCGGACGTCGCCTACAACCACTACTCGGTGCTGCGGACCATCGAGACGCTCTGGAAGATGCCCTGCCTGGCAAACGCGTGCGAGGCGACCGCGATGCGGGACATGTTCCGCTGACCCGTGGGGAGGTGGTGGAGATGAGGGGACTCGAACCCCTGACCCCCGCGATGCGAACGCGGTGCTCTTCCAGCTGAGCTACATCCCCACCGTTGCGCCCGAGCAGGTGAAACTGCTCGATCGGCTGCGAGTCTAGCAGCCGGGACCCAACCGAAGCTCCTGCCCGGGGGGTATACAGGGTGTGGCCGTCATGGAGATGAGGATGCAAGGCGCGGTTCCCGCTCCCCGCACGCCTGAGGCGTTCGCCGAGTGGGTCCGACCGAGCCTGCTGGCCATGACCCGACTCGCGACGCGCCTCTCGCCGCCGGGCGAGGGTGACGACGTCGTCCAGGAGGCACTCGTCCGCGCCTGGTCGAAGTGGTCGCAGTTCGATCCGGCACGGGGGACCGCGTCGAGCTGGCTGCTCGCCATCACGGCGAATCAGGCTCGCAAGGCTCACCGTCGCCGTCGTCCCCTTGCGCTCTTCGGAAGCGGCAGTGGGGTCCGGTCGATCGACGATCACCTGGACATCGAATACGCGGTCGTGCAGCTCCCGGCTCGCCAGCGCCTCGCGATCGACTGCTACTACTTCGTCGGCCTTTCGGTCGGCGAGACCGCTGCCGTGATGGGCTGCGCCGAGGGCACTGTCAAGTCGACGCTGTCGGACGCACGAGCCCGGCTGCATCTCCTGCTCGAGGTGGACCATGCCTGACGTCGAAGAACTCCTGCGAACGGCGGGCGAGCGCTGGCGCGCCGGACAGCCGGGCGAACTGGCCACCGATCCCATCGAGATCGTCGGGACACATCGGACGGCCCGGGTGCCGGCGCGCGGCATCGTTGCGATGGCCGCGGTCATCGTCGTCGCGGCTGTCACGCTTGCCGGCAGGGGAGGGCGTCTGGATGGCGGAGGCGGACTCCTCGGATCGGCACCAGGGACGAGCCCGGCGGGACGCGACATCTGCCCCGTGACCAGGCCGGACCCGCCGTTCGTCCCTTCGGCGGGTTATCCGGCGACTCCGCTGATCACCGATCGTGGCTGGTACGGATCCGCCTCCCTCTGGACCTGGATTCGCGAGGACGGGGAGGATTGGACGGGCCTGCCGCAGACGCCCACCGGCCTGCCCCAGAAGACGTTTTGGTGGAGCGCCGACTGGCTGCCTGGAGCCGAGCCCGAGCCGGCCATCACCGTGTCGGTCCGGCGGCTCGACCAGACCGGCGCGGTGACGTTCGGGCCCGGGACGAACGCCAGCGCCGGCGACATCGGCACCGCCATGCTCGTTGGAATCGACCTGCCGGGACCTGGTTGCTGGGAGATCGGCGCTCGCTACCGAAGTGCCGAGCTGTCCTACGTCGTGTGGGTGGGCCCGGTCATGGCAGCACCGACGGCGACGGCGGGAGCGATCCAGCCCGGGCCGTCGCCCACGCCGGCCGTCACCCCGGCGTCGGTTGCGACCCCGGGTCCGCACGCCATCGAGGCCCGGAACATCGCCATCAAGTACGAGGGTGCCCGGACGGCGCCGTACTGGGACGTCGCGTGGGGCTACCTGACGCCGTTAACCGGCAGCGCATCGGGTCGCTGGTCGACTTCATTGCGGCGGAGACGACCTACAACAACGCCGGTGGAATGACCTATGAGGTCGGGCAGGCGATCACAGGCCCGTTCGACGAGACGATCGCCGGCTACATCGGCTCTGATCTCCTGGCGGATGTGCGAACTCCGGGGTCGCTCCCGGTCGAACGTATCTCGTCTACGTGACGCACCCAGACGTGGGTGCGGCTTCGGCCGCGACCAGTGTCTACGTCATCGCGCAGGTTGGCGGCGCGTGGAGGATCTGGATCGCCCACTGAGTCCTTGATTCATTCGAACAGATGTTCGATACTGACGGTCTGATGACGACGGCTTCCCCGGACGTGACGGCGGCTCTCGCGGCCCTTCGATCGCGCTGGGGAGCGGCCGCGCCACGCGCCGGCATGGCAGCTGCGGCCGCGCCACGCGCCGCAGGGGAGGTGATGGGCGCCCTCGCGATGGCACCCTCGGTGCTGCCGACTCCTGTGTTCGTGCCGGGCGCGGACGCGGGCAGTGGCCCGGATCCCGCGCGCATCTACTCCACCGGGTTCCCGGCGCTGGACGCCATCCTCGGGCCGGGCGGCCTGCCGCGCGGGATGGGCCTCTCGCTCCGTGGTGATCTCTCGAGCGGGCGGACGACGATTGCGCTGCGCCTCGCCGCGGAGGCCCAGGCGAACGGAGCCATCGTGGCCTGGCTGGATCTCGCGGATGCGTTCGATCCCGTGGAGGCCGTGGCCCGCGGCATGCAGCTGGAGTGGCTCGTCGTCCTGACCCCGGCCGGCCCGGAGGAGGGCCTCGCGATCGCCGGATCGCTCCTCTCCGGTCGGACCGTCGACCTCCTTGTCATGGACCTGCCGCCTCGCCCGGACGGGGCATCGCGATTTGCCGATCGACTCGGGCGGCTCACCGCCCTTGCCCGCCGGGCGGGGATCTCCCTGCTCGTTCTCGAACCGCCGGGACTCGTGAGCTCGGTGGCCGCCGCGGTCGGAGAGGGAACGGGTATTCGCCTCGAACTCGAGCGACGGTCATGGATCCGGCTTGGACGCGATGTCGTCGGGCAGGCCACCGATGTCGTCGTCGCGCGCAGTCGGGCCGGTCCGCCGGGCCGGCGAACCACGCTCCGGATCCTCTACGCGGACGGCGGGGATCGGGATGCGTGTCTCCGTCAGGAGGCTCTCCTCAGGGAAGGCTTGCCGGCCGAGGTCGTGCCCATCCGGGCCAACCCTCGCGCCGGCAGTGCCTCCGCCCAGCCCACCCTCGCCGCTTCAATTCATGCCCCCGTTCCAGTGCCCGGGACGACCCATGCGACTCCTTCATCTCTATCGACCGCACCTCCTCCTCGACCTGGCGAAAGATCGCCGGGGCTCCGGCTCGTGGCCGGCGGGCCCGATCGTGCTCGGGGGCCAGCCATGGATCGCGGGGAACGTGCTGGACGCGGATCCTGCAGCCCGGGATCTCGGCGTCCGACGCGGGATCCCGCTCGGGTCGGCCCATCGGTTGGCGCCGGAGGCGACCTTCCTCGATCCAGAACCGGAGGCTGACCGGGCGGCCGTCGAGGCTGCCTTCGAGACGCTCGGGACCTTCAGTCCGGCGATCGCCGGGTCGGCCGACCCGGCGGACCAGGCATTCGGCCTGCTCGAGGCACAGGTCGACGGCCTCGAGCTCCTGTGGGGACCCGAACCGGCCCTCGTCGATCGGATCGGCGCGGCGCTCGCGCCCATCCTCGCGGGGAGGCCGCGCAACGGGATCGCCGGGACGCGCTTTGCCGCGATGGTCGCTGCGGCGGCTGCAGAGCCCGGTGCCTTGATTTCCGTACCGCCAGGCGGGGAGGCAGCGTTCCTGGCATCCATGCCGACCTCGCTGCTCACGCAGGAGCCGGAGGTTCGGGCACGGTTGCACCGGTTCGGGCTGCGCCGGATCGGGCAGGTTGCCGAACTTGCCGCGTCGGCGCTCGTGGCCAGGTTCGGGGAGGAGGGCACCCGGATCGGAGCCCGTGCCAGGGGCGAGGAGACGGATCCCTTCCGGCCGCGCCGGGCACCGGAGCGATTGATCCTGGCCCTCCCGATCGAGCCGCCGGTCGCTGAGCTGGAGGCGGTTCGGTTCGTGCTCCGTCGGATCGCCACCGCGCTTGCCGCGAACCTCGCTGCCCGGGGTCTCGCAGCCGCGCGCGGGCAGGTGCGCCTGGAGTTGGACCTCACCTTTGCGCGCGTGGGTACGACCGGCGAGTTGACCGTCCAGGCGCGGTTTCCAGAACCGACCGCCGACGCGGAGGCGATCGAGCGCCTGCTCCTGGCGCAACTCGAACGGACGCCGCCACCGGCTCCGGTCGCTCGCCTCGAGCTGGAGCTGACCGGCGCGGAGCCGGCGGAAGGCCAGCAATTGCCGATGTTCGTGCCTCAGGCCCTGCGCGGTGCACGCCTGCGCTGGCAACTCGCGCGGTTGGCGTTGACCTACGGGGGAGATCGCATTCGCAACGTGGTGGTCACGGATCCCGAGGCACCGCTACCCGAGAACCGTTGGGCCTGGCGGGCCGTCGCAGGCGGCAGCAGCGCGAAAACGCCGGCATCGCGAAGAACGCCGGCACCGTGACGAACCACGACACCGTGACGAACCACGGCATCGCGAAGAACGCCGGCAGCGCGAGGAACCACGACAGCGCGAAGAACCACGGCAGCGCGAAGAACCACGGCAGCGCGAGGCCCAGGCACAGCGCGGCGAACAGCCCGAGTGGACCCTCCCGATGACGAGGCTCCTCCACGCGCACCCAGCCATTGAGACGGAACTCGATGCGGACGGGGCGCTCGTCGCCATCCGCTGGGCGGGTCGTCGAGAGCCCGTCGAGGTCTGCAATCGCTGGCGGGTCGACGAGAACTGGTGGCGCGAGCCGATCGCGCGGGATTATTTCAAGGTCGTCGGAACGCGCTGGCTCGCGCTGATCTACTACGACCGCGTCGGCCGCTCATGGCATCTGGAACGGCTCTACGACTGAACCGACCCAGACGTCCCGTCACCCACTCCGCTGAGTGACCACGAAACTCAATGCCCCGGCACGAGCACCGTGGTCAGGAACAGCATGACGAACAGACCGACGACGAACACCAACGCCCCTACATCCCGTGGTTGAGCCGTCTGCACCGAATATCTCCCCGATCACCATCGAACCGGTCCCGGTCGGTTCGCTCGAGGGAGTGTAGCTGCGAATCGCGCCATGCGCGAGGTAATTTTTCACCCGAACGAACATCCGTTCGATCTCGGGCGTTCAGCACGAATCCTCAGGCGACGCTCTGCCAGGCCAGGAAGAACAAGACGGCCACCAGCCCGATCAGGACGGCCGTCAACAGGACCGCGCCGATGACGTCTCTGGCCTTGAGGTCCATACCGGATCTCCTTGGGGATCAGTTGCTGAACGGGCAGCCGGAACCGTACAGGATCGCCACGATCGTGTTACCGCCGAAGGGGGTCACGGTGGCCCGAATCTGGCAGGCAGGGTGGACATTGACGCCCGTCAACTCGAAGCTCCCATCCTCACGAGGTCCAGCCACGCCCGTCACGATCCAGCCCGAGGCCTGAAGCGCCGTCTGGTAGAAGTTCAGGACGGCGCCCGGTTCCGCGGTCCCGGCGTCAAGTGTTGCGCTCGCCGGGCCGGACCCGGTCTCGGTTGGGTGCGCACCGGGGAACGCTGGGAAGCCCGTCGGGAGTCCGTCCCAGATCCGTCCCCATTCAGTGTCGGTCTGTCCCGGTGGCGCCGGTTGTGACGAGGTCACGGGATCGGTTTGGACCGGCGTTGGCTCGGGCGTCGGCTCGGGCGTCGGCTCGCCCTGGGTGGAGTCAGCCGTGGCCGTCGAGGGCGGCCCGGATGTGCGGTCCGTGGCGGAGCACCCGACCAGCAGGAATGCGGCCATGGCCGCCCCGAACAGAGCCTTCGTGACTTGCCGCCGACGGGTCACCCGAGGTTGTCGCATCGCGAGATCTTATCCGGAGCGTGGCAGGACCCCGTCGCCCCCAGATGCGACGGGGTCCTGTGCGTGGTCCGAACACCCGCTCACCGAGTGATCGGCCGATCGCCGACCGGCGTGATACCGATCTCCGAGCCTCGCTTCGAGCATCTCGCCCGGAGCGTTGCGTGCGAGTTCAGGCTCCGGGCTGTGCTGCCAGGGCCGCCGGGAGGAGGACGAGGATCAGGAGACTCACGATGGCGATCATCGCGACTGTCCTCGTCAGGACGACGGCAAGGCTTCGAAACGACCGGAGGTCTGTTCCCACGGCCTTTTGACGCCGTCGGGGCCCGAGTTGTTGCGCAATGGCGGGTGATTCGCGTGATCGAACAGATGTTCTATTATTACCTTCCATCTGCCCCCCGATACCCGGGACCAATGCCCGTGGCTCAATTCCCGTACGCGGAGCTCCACAGCCACTCCAACTTTTCGTTCCTTGACGGGGCGTCCCCGGTCGAGGACCTCGTTGAGCGTGCGGTCGAACTCGGCCTGACCGGGCTGGCGCTCACCGATCACCTCGGCCTGTACGGGGTGGTGCGCTTCGCGGCTGCCGCGGAGGAAGCAGGGCTCCACCCGGTCATCGGGCTGGAAGTTGAACTGCTCGACGCTGCCGTTGCCGATCCATTCGGGATCGTGGTTCCGGATCGCCGGCCAGTGCGCCGCGGACGTCCACGTGGAACCTCCAACACGAGGGGCCAGAGGCTCGCGATTGGTGCCGCAGGGCCGATCGAAGGCGTGCCCGCGCGCCCACGTCCGGAGCGTGCGAGATTGCCTGGTCATCGGGCGATCGTGAAGGAGGACCTGCGCGGGGTCGGTGAGCGGCAGCGCGGTCCACACCTCGTGCTGCTGGCGCGGGATGCCGTCGGGTATCGCAGCCTGTGTCGGCTCGTGTCCCACGCCAACCTGGCCGGGACCAAGCGCGTGCCGCGGTTCACCCAGGCCCTGCTCGCCGAACATGTCGAAGGCGTCGTGGCGTTGTCGGGTTGCCGGGACGGTGAGATCGCACGGCGGCTCCTGATTGGCGATCGGTCAGGCGCGCGGGCCGTGGCTGAGCACTACGCGGCGATCTTCGGGGGGAGTGGCGGCGCGGGGACGCGTGGGAGCGGCGGCGCTCGGATCCAGGTCGGCGCCAGCGGCGACAGCACCGCCACGAGTGGCTTCTTCCTCGAACTGTCGCACCACCTCCTGCCCGACGATAACTGGCTTGTGGCGGAGACCGCGTCAATCGCCGCCGATCTCGGACTGCCGGTTGTCACCACGAACGACGTCCATCACGCGCGGCCAGAGGATCGCGAGCTCGGTGACGTCCTGACGGCCATCGCGCATGGGCGGACGCTCGATACGCTCGCCGATCTGCGCCGTCCGAATGGGGAATCGCACCTCAAGTCGGGTGGGGACCTCATGGCGATGCCGCCGGGGGACGTGGCCTTTGCCCGGGCGGACCCGCTCACGGCACTGGCCTGGATCGAGGGGATGACCAACGCCGTCGAGGTCGCCGCCTCGTGCACCGTTGACCTCGGGTTCGAGCGCTATCGTTTTCCGGGCTTCCCGGTGCCCGCGGGGGAGACGGCGTTCAGCTATCTCGTCGAGCTCTGCCAGGCCGGCGTTCGACGCCGCTACCACCCGGTTTCGCCGCCGGTTGTCCGGCAACTTGCCCACGAGCTCGATGTCGTCGAGAAGACCGGACTCGCCGAGTTCTTCCTGATCTGCTGGGACCTGATGCAATTCGCCAAGCAGCGCGGCATCCCCGCGCAGGGGCGAGGGAGCGCCGCAGATTCGATCGTTGCCTATGCGCTCGGGATCACCCGGGTCGATCCGATCCGCCACAACCTGCTCTTCGAGCGGTTCATCAACGAGGGACGCACGACATACCCCGATGTCGACATCGATTTCTCCTCCGCGCGGCGGGAGGAAGTCATCCAGTACGTCTATCAGCGCTACGGGCGGGAGCACACGGGGATGGTCTGCAACCTCGTGACGTATCGGGCCCGATCTGCCGTCCGCGAGGTTGGCTATGCACTCGGTTTTCCGCGGCCGCTGGTCGATCGGGTGGCCAAGGCGCTCGAGACGTACGACTCGGTGATGGTTCGACGGGACCTCGAGGCAGACGGCGGGTTCGCGGAGTTCTTTCGACGCCCTGGCGATGAGGCGGATCTTGGGGGGAGCGGCGGCGCGAGGCCCGGCGCGGGACCCGGCGTGGGACCCGGTGCGAGGCCCGGCGTGGGACCCGGTGCGGCCGCGGTCGAGGCCTCGGCTGCGCGGGCCGGGGAGCGCGGGCTCACCGATGCGATGGGGCAACTCAACATGGGTCGCGGCCCGGGGAGTGGTGCCGCAGCGAGTGGCAGGCGGGGGAGTGGCGCCGCGAGGAGTGGCTCCTCCCGCCCGGGGAGTGCCCGCCCGGCGCCAGAAGTTTGCCAAACCGACATCCGTGGACGACAAGGCACGACTGCGGGATCTTCGCAGCCCGCCGCCGGCCATCAAGGACTCGAAGTTATCCCGACGCAAGCGTGGCCCGGGATGAATTCCGGGTCTTCGGATGCTTGCCAGGGCCCGGCCGGTCCTCCGAGTGTGCCCCAGCGATCCGGGGTGTCGAATTGGCAGGAAACCGGCCCCAGCCAGAGGCCAAACCCGGGACTGGGCACGGGCTCCAGCCCGGAGCAGGGCACGGGATCAGGGCCGCACCCACCCCCCGGCTCGGCATCGGCATCGGGATCGTCCGCCCGGTCCGGTACGTGGGCGATGGCCACGGGATCCAAGCCGTCTATTCGGGCCGGTGGTGTCTCCGACGATGAGGGCGGTCCGGGCGATTCGCCCGCGAGCGTTGCGTGGCTGCAATCGGGACGCGGCACCGGATACGGGGCGGTCGGCGAGCCGGGACCGGGCACGGTCGATGGCCGCGCGATCGATCCGGAATCCGGAGCCGTGGCGCCGCCGACGCGGCGGATGGACCGGCTCGGACGGCCGTATCACTGGGATCCACCGGCACCGCCGACGCACGGAATGGGCCGGGGCGGAGGCGCGCGCGGGGCAACGGACCGCGGAGGCGCAACGGACCGCGGAGGCGCGCGCGGGGCAACGGACCGCGGAGCCGTGGCGCACGGCGGGGCGCGTGACAGGAAGGCTAGCCGAGGAGGAGCCGGCGACGTCGCGAATGGCCACTCGTCCATGGCGCGCGTGGAGCCAGAGCCGCCGGCCCGTCCGCGCGGCGGGAGCACGATCGGGATGTCCGACTGGGAGCGTTGGCTCGAGTTCTGCGCCCGCATCGACGGGTTCCCGCGCCACCTGAGCATCCATTCGGGCGGGATGCTCGTGACGGCAGCGCCGCTCATCGATATCGCACCGCTGGAGCGCGCGACGATGAAGGATCGCGTCGTCGTCCAGTTCGACAAGCGCGATGTCGAGACGCTCAAGCTGATCAAGCTGGATCTGCTGGGCCTGGGCATGCTCGCGGCCATCGATGAGACC
>JAYWFP010000188.1:0-4097 GCA_043778745.1 Chloroflexota bacterium | reverse complement strand
GGTCGTCGGGTGGCCCGATCGTCGATGCATCGGGTGAACTCGTTGGTCTCAACACCCATCGCATCGGTGAGGGCTTCTATCTCGCTCGTCAGGCCGACGCGGATCTGCACGAGCGCGTCGAGGCGCTGTCCGGTGGACGGTCCGTGGAGCGGCCACGCCTTGGGGTCGAGGTTGCCCCATCACGCGTCGCGCGCCACCTTCGCCGAGCCGTCGGCCTGCCGGATCGCGATGGGTTGCTCGTCCGGGGCATCGAAGACGAGTCGCCGGCCGCGGGCGCTGGCATGAGGGAGGGAGACCTCATCGTTCGGGTCGCCGGTGCCGACGTCGCCGACGCGGACAGCCTCCTCGATGCCATGGCCGGCGCGAAGGGCACCGTCGAGGTCCTCGTGGTTCGAGGCGCCGAGGAGCTGACGCTCACTGCGGACCTGGAGTAGCCCTGGGAGTCCGCTCCCCACCGGCGCGGTTACGCTCGATCGTCAGAACGTAGGGCCGCAGCGCCGCCTCGAGGGCCGGGGCGAGCGACGTGCTGAACGTCGCGCTCAGGTGGTGGTTGTCCCGGTAGAGGATCATCCCGTCGCGCGCCATCTGGCAGGGCATCGCAGGGCAGATCGCAACGATGAGATCCAGGATCGGGTCGCCCGACTCTTTGGCTGCAGCCTGCTCTCGGACCGCGAACGAGTCGCTGAAGGCCGGGTCCCGCTTGATCGCGCAGGGCCGGATGTCGGTGACATGCGCAGCTAGGCAGGCCGGAATGTCGTAGTCGACCCGCGGGTTGTCCATCATCAGGAGGACCAGACCCGGGAGCTTGTCGAGCGACCGGCCAATGGCCTCGCCCTCGAGCGTGACGTCGCGATTGGTGACGTCCGTCGGCAGGATCCCCATGTGACTCATGGACACGACGGTGATGTCCGGCGGCCTGGCCTGCAGGGTCGCGATGACGTTGTCGCGCCAGACGGCGCACTCCCTGTACTCGCGCTTGAGGTCGAGGTGCTGGACGGCCACGTCCATGAATGGGCACGAGACCTTGACGTACGGAACGAGCCGCCAGCCGCGAGCCGTCGCGAGTGCCTCGAAGGCGGGCATCCACTGGGCGGCGTGCGAGTCACCAACGAGCGCGACGGTCAGGTCACCGCGCTTGTTGCCGTAGACGCAGGCCGGGGGCTTCGTCACGGCAACCTGGGCCCCGCAGCCGTCATGCCAGACCGATTCGGCGTCGAGCCGCGCATTTCTCAGGGATGGCCGGGGATGCGCCGGTAGCGGCAGCTTGCCCACGACGGCCAGGTCCGGGATCTGGTCCCACATGATTGGACCGGCACTCGGCGTCGGGCTGTCCGTCGGGACCTGCGTGGCACCGGCAGCCGACGGAGTCGCCGAGGGCCCGCCGTCGCTGGGCACGGGGCTCACAAGGCCCGGAGTCGGCGTCGCCTCGTCCGCCGCTCGGGCGAGGTCATCGATGGCCCGGGTACTCCCGACGTCCAGGGCTCCCGCGAGGACCACGACCGCGGCGATCGCCGCCGCCCCGGCCGGCAGGACACGACGCGGACGAGCCAGGGCGAATGAGCCCCGGCGGAAGGGCTCCTCGATGAAGCGCCAGCTGGCGGCGGCCACCCCGATGGCGGCGAGGGCCAGGAGGATCCGCACGGCCAGGTCCAAGGGCGCGCCGAGGGCAAGCGCCGGCAGGATGAGGATCGGCCAGTGCCAGAGGTACAGGGAGTAGCTGATTCGTCCAAGGAAGCGGATCGGTGCCGTCGAGAGCAGGACGCCCGGGCCGTTGGCCACGGGACCGGAAATGATGAGGATCACGGCGGCGACGGTTGGCGCGACGGCCGGGAAGCCCGGGTAGGCGAGGTCCGACGAAAGGAGGAGGGCGCTCGCAACGAGCCCCACCAGCGCGCCCCAGCCCGCGACCGCGAGCGCGCCCTTCGGAATCCGATCGACGCTCCCCACGCCGACGGCCAGGAGGCCGCCAGCCGCCAGCTGCCAGGCCCGGCCCGGCAGCGAGTAGAACGCCCAGTTCGTGACCGACTGGGTCAGCCAGAGGTTCGTCCCGAACGACGCGACGAGCACCACGAGAAGGGCCAGGGTCACGCGCCGTCGGCCGCCTCCAGCCACGAGGAAGAGGATCGCCGGCCACACGAGGTAGAACTGTTCCTCGACCCCGAGGGACCAGAAGTGCAAGAAGGGCGAGGGCTGGGTGACCGTCGTGAAGTAATCACCGGCGGCCAGAGCGAACCTGATGTTGGCCACGGAGAGCGCTGCCGATGCACCGTCGGCCATGACCTCGGGCCGGTCCAGGACGCCGAGTAGGGCGTACGCGGCAACGAGGGTGACCACCAGGACGGCCACCGCGGCCGGCAGGAGGCGACGAACGCGCCGCGCGTAGAAGCGGCTGTAGGAGACGCGCCCGGATCGCCCATGCTCGCGGAGCAGCAGTCCGGTGATCAGGAATCCGCTGATGACGAAGAAGACATCGACGCCGATGAACCCGCCGGCAACCGGCAGCCCGGCATGGAAGAGGACGACGAGAAGGACCGCGACTCCTCGCAGGCCTTCGACATCGGGGCGGAAGGTGGCGTCACTCCCGCGAGCGAGGTGGCTGTCAGCCGGGCGGTACGTCGTCACCACGATCCAGACGCTGTTCGGCGGTGGCTATGGTGCCCCGGATCACAGCGTCTCCGAGTTCGACGGGTCGTCCATGACCATCCTGGTCTGGTCAGCGCGATAGCCTGCCAGCCGATCGGCAAGCGCCGGATCGGACAGGGCCAGGATCTCGATGGCCAGGATCGCGGCGTTCTCGCCATTGCCGATGGCCACCGTGGCGACCGGAATGCCCCGCGGCATCTGGACGATCGACAGGAGGGAATCGAGCCCGCCGAGATGCTGGGTCGGGATCGGGACGCCGATCACCGGCAGTGGCGTCTTCGAGGCCAGCATCCCGGGCAGGTGCGCGGCGCCGCCGGCGCCGGCGATGATGACCCGGATCCCGCGGCTGGCGGCGCTCTCCGCGTACGCGAACAGGTGATCCGGACTTCGATGGGCCGACACGACCCGCAACTCGCACGGCACGTCGAGCATCTCGAGCATGGCGGTCGCTCGCTCGAGGATCGGAAAATCGGAACGGCTTCCGCCCACCACGCCGACCATCGCACCCTTGGCCACGTTCAGCCACCCTCCTCCTGCGTTCCGTCCGCCCATTGAATGCGCTGCGCGGCCTCGCGCGCGGTGGCGAGCGCCTGGTCGACGGTCGCGGCCACCGCCGTCACGTGTCCCATCTTGCGACGCTCGAAGACTCGGCGCTTGTCATAGACATGGACATGAACGTCGTCCAGTTCAAGGGCACGGTCCAGGCCAAGAGCCCGAGCATCCCGATCCGCTCCGGATCCGAGGAGGTTGACCGTCGCCGCGCCGCCGGACCGGAGCTCCGTTGACCCGAGGGTCAAACCACAGATCGCGCGAACGTGCTGTTCGAACTGGCTGGTGATGGCGCCCTCGATGCTCCAGTGGCCGCTGTTGTGCACCCTCGGAGCGAGCTCGTTCACCACAAGGCTTCCGTCCGGCATGAGGAACAGCTCTGCCGTCAGCAGCCCCACCATGCCCATGCCGATCGCCAGGTCCGTTCCGAGTCCGAGGGCCTGGGCGGCGACGCCGTCGGAGATCCCGGCGGGCACCGATGACTCAACGAGGATGCCCCGATCATGCCGATTGCGCGCGACCGGAAAACCGCAGGCCGTTCCGTCCACGCCGCGTGCCACGATGACCGACAGCTCAGCCGCAAACGGGAGTTCTCGCTCAAGCAGCAGGGGCCGCTCATGGGCCATCTCGGCGACGACCATCGCCTCGGCTGGGGTCATATCGTCCCCCCCGGCGATCCTGAGCTGACTCCGTCCATCGTACCCACCGAGTGACGCCTTGAGTCGGAGCGGCATGCCCAGCTCTCCGACCGCGGTGCGCAGGTCGGCCACCGAGCGGACTTCCCGCCACGGCGCAACGACCGCCCCGTTGGACTCGAGAAAGCGTCGCTCGGCCAGTCGATCCTGGGTGAGTTTCAGCGCGTATGGTCCGGGCCGAATCGGGGCGCCCCCGGTATCGAGGGCCTG
>JAYWFP010000187.1:0-9674 GCA_043778745.1 Chloroflexota bacterium | reverse complement strand
CAGCCCTGGGTTTCGATGTACCCTTGGTGGACCCACGAGGTCCTGAACTCGCGGTGGACGGTCGCGCCGGCGGATTCAAATGCCGATACAACGTCGCCGGTGCGATAGCGCGTGCGGCCCACAACATTCGCCGACCACCGTTCGCGATCGATTGAATCGTCACCGGCCCCGCCGACGGCCGCGTGCGTCTGGGCATCCATCGCCGTCTGTCCGCCGGTGTCGGTGAGCAGGTCGGGGCGCACCAGGACGGCGTTGACGTCCATGGCTGCGCTCAGCTCCAGGACAACTGGAAGCGGCTCGAGATCGACCATCACGAGTTCTGCCGCGTCGACGGCCTGTGCTTCCGTCTCGGCGATGACTACCGCAATCGGCTGACCGGCGAATACAACCTCGTCCTTCGCGAGGGGGACCGCCAGGCGATCCGATCCGGGTTTCAGGCCGAGGTCGCCGGCGACAAAGACGGCCACGACTCCGGTGGCCATTCGAGCCGCGTCAGTGTCGATCGAGGCGATCCGCGCATGGGCGTGGGTGGCCAGAACGAGGCGGGCATGAAGTCCTCCGGGCCGAGGACGGTCGGCGACGTAGCGCACGGCACCGGTGACCTTGATCCTCGAATCCGTCCTTGCACGAGCCACCCCGACGCCGTGGCTCGGGTTCATGCGTCAGCCCCTTCGCCGGTCGGCGACAGGGCGGCTTCAGCCCGTGGGCCGGTCGGCGACACCCCGGCCTCGACCCCTGCCCCGATGATCGACGGGTGCCCACGGCGGAAGGCAGAACCCGGCATCGAGCGACCGCCTGCTGGCTGAACGGTCCCGAGAACGAGTCGGCCGTCCGAAGTCGCGAGTGCGATGCCATCCTCGTGAGCAACGATCCGCCCGGGCGCATCACCGCTCCCGGGATCCGCAGCAGCGCCATCGTGAACCGCCAGTCGAAGGCTGCCACTCTTGATGAAGGTTCCCGGCCATGGCCGGAAGGCACGGACCCGACGCTCCAGGCTCTGGGCCGTATGGGACGGGTCAAGTCGGCCGTCGTCACGCCGCAGTGGGCGCGTCATGGTCGCGCCGGCCTCGTCCTGGGGCCTGCTCGGCAATGGCCCGGCGAGCAGGATCGTGATGATTTCGTCAAGGAGCTCGGCGCCCACATCGGCCGCCTGGGCCTCGAGCCCGGGTGCATCCTCAGCTCCCGTGAGCGGCCACGAACGAGCGACGACGATCGGGCCCGTATCGAGGCCGGCGTCCATCTGCATGATCGTGACCCCAGCCTTGGTGTCGCCGGCCAGGATCGTCGCGGGGATCGGCGTGGCACCACGATGACGCGGCAGCAGCGACGGATGGATGTTGACGATCCCGTGAACAGGGAGATCGATGACCGACTGCGGGATCAGCTGCCCGAAATCGGCCAGCACGCCGAGATCCGGTGCGAGTCCGCGAATGGCATCGAGCGCGTCCGTCGATCGTACGCGCTGCACCTGCAGCAGTCGAAGACCCGCGCGGCGGGCCGCATCGGCCACCGGGACGGGTGTCAAGGCCCCGGTCCGGCCCGCACGCCCATCCGGAGGCGTGATCACCCCGACGACTTCGATCTCGGCTCGGCGAAGGAGGGAATTGAGAACGGGCACGGCGAACCAACCAGACCCGAAGAAGACGGTCCGCAGGCGCCGCGTCGGAGCAGCCTCGTGACGCGCCATCACGCGAGTGCGGGCGTCCGAACCTCATGGGATGCACCTTCGACCGCGTCGTCATCGTCATCGTGACCGGTCGGCAGGAGCTCATCGAGGGATTCCAGATAGTCGATGTATAGCTTGCCCTGAAGGTGGTCCAGTTCGTGTTGCAAGGCTCGCCCGAGAAGACCCGAACCTGCCACCTTGATCCGCCGTCCGATCCGGTTCTGGGCAACGACCCAGACTCGCTCGCGCCGCGTGACGTAGGCAGCGTAGCCCGGGATGGACAGGCAACCTTCAAGGTCCCGATCATCGCCCGTCTCTTTGACGATCTCGGGATTGACGAGTTCGTACAGCTGTCCGTCAACCTCGATCACACACGCATTGAGAGCTTCGCCCAACTGGGGCGCGGCGAGCCCGACGCCGGGGGCATCGCGCATCGTGTGGGCGAGGTCATCGAGCAGTCCGTGGAGGTATTTGCCGAAACTCTCGACCGGCCGGCCCTTGAGCCGCAGCCGAGGGTCGCCGAGCAGGAGGATGGGTCGGACGCTCATGGCCAAAGTATAGGCGAGCGCCGTCCTAGCTCTCGATCAGGGCGGCTTGCCACCGCCCTGATCGGACTCATCCGGTACTCGCGGTCAGTCCTTCGCGGCGTCCCCGCCGGCAGCCGTGCTGGCGGCCTCCTCGGCCGCGGCTGCCTTGGCCGCCTGGTCCCGCCGAAGATCAGCAGCGATATCACGCGACCGCTCCGCGATACGAGTTCCCGCTTCGGCGGTGAGTTCGGCGGCGCGTGCTGCAACGGGACCAGCCTTCTCGCCCGCGACGACCGCCAGCTCGGCGGCCTTGGCACTGACCTGGCGAAGAACCGGGCCGGCCTGCTCTGCGATGTTCTCGATCATCGACTGGAGCTGGGACAGCCACTCGCGGGCACTCGAGGACAAGCGCTCCGAGTCGCCGCCAGTGTCCGCGTCGGCGGTCCAGGCAAACGTCTCATCAGCGGCGGCCTTGGTCGAGTCCTGCTGGTTGGTTGTTTCGTCGTTCATGGTGATTGCTCCTCGTCCGCGAAATAGCGGACTGCGTTGGTGGCCCTCATTGTCGCCGTTTTGGCGGTTTTGCACCGCGCACACCGATCCTGGGCCGTTCAGCAAGCGGTCAGAGCAATGACTCGGGGTCCACATCGATGGACCAGGGCATGCCAGGCGGCTCGCCCAGCACGGCCAGCGGATCATCCCCGCGAAGGACGACGTTGAACCGCCACCGATCCGCCCTGCGCGCGATGTACGCGACCGCCGGACCCATGACATCGACCCGCCGACCGAGGTCTGCAGCTCGCGACCGGAGCTGGTCGGCATAGGCCACGGCGGCCGCCTCGGCGGCGTCACGATCGGCCATTGCGACGGTCAGCTTGATGAGCCGTCCGAAGGGCGGTGACCCAAACTGGCGGCGCAGGGCGAGCTCTGCGTCGTAGAACGTCGCCGGATCTGCGTCCTGCACGGCCCGGATGGCGGGATGGTCGGGCTGGTAGGTCTGGAGAATCGCGTGTCCCGGGCGGACTCCCCGGCCCGCTCGCCCGATGGCCTGCGCCAGGAGCTGATACGTCCGCTCGGCAGCCCGCTCATCGGGCAGGTTCAGCGCGACGTCGGCGGAGACGATTCCAACGAGGGTGATCGATGGAACGTCGAGGCCCTTGGTCACGAGGCTGGTACCGACCAGCACGTCGATCTGCCCATCCGCCAGGTCATCAAGAATCTTGGTGGCAGCTCCCTTGCGCTCCACCACGTCGCGGTCCAGGCGAGCCACTCGAAGCTCCGGGAACGTGGTCCGCACCTCCCGCTCCAGGCGCTCCGTTCCGCCACCGAGGTACCGGATCCGTGCCGACCCACAGGTCGGGCAGCGGGTGGCGAGCGGCGTGGCTCGTCCGCAGTGGTGACAGCGCAGGGTCACCCCCGCCTGGTGATAGACCAGCGGGCGCGTACATTCCGGGCATGTCTGAGCCGACCCGCAATCGCGGCACAGCACGACCGATGCCGAGCCCCGCCGGTTGATCACCAGGATCGCCTGGTCGCCGGCCTCCAGATCCTGTACCCGGATCGCCGCGACGAGGGATCGCGAGAGCATGCCCCGCTGTCCTGACGCCAGTTCCGCCCGCAGGTCCACGACCTCGACGGTCGGCGGATGCCCGGACATCCGGTCCGGCAACCGAATTCGTCGGTATGTGCCGTCACGCGCCCTGCCCTCGGTCTCGACCGATGGCGTTGCCGAGCCGAGAACCACGGCCGCGCCCGTCAGCCGACCGAGCTGGATGGCCGTGTCCCGGGCCTGGAGCCGTGGGGTCCGATCGCTTTTGTACGCCGGATCGTGCTCTTCATCGATGATCACCAGCCGCAGATTCTCGATCGGTGCGAGGACCGCCAGGCGGGTCCCGACCACGACGTCTGCCGCTCCGGATCGAACGCGGCGCCACTCGTCGAGGCGCTCGCCGGCGGACAGACCCGAGTGAATGAGGCCGATCTCGGCGTCGAGGTCTGAGCGCAGTCGATCCACCAGGGGCATGGCCAGCGCGATTTCCGGCACCAGGACCAGGGCTCGTCCGCCGGCCTCGATGCAGGCCGCGATGGCGTCGGCGTAGATCGCCGTCTTGCCGCCACCGGTAACGCCATCGAGCAGTGTCGGGCTCGGGTCACGCGCCGCCATGGCCGTCCGGATCGCGGCGGTTGCAGCGGCCTGCTCGGGCGAGAGATCGCTGACGGCCGGTCGTGCCCCGCGGCGCCCCGCGGCCCGTCCCTGGAGTGGTGAGCGAGGATCCTCGGCCACGTCGACGCGGATCAGGCCACGCTCACGAAGGCTTCCGATGACCGACCCGCCGTGGCGCGAGGACAGTTCCGGCGCAGACACGCCGCGTCCCCCAGCTTCCGCCAGTTCGGCGAGCGCCGCGATCTGGCGCGGCCCGAGGCGCTTTCCCGACCTGCCGGGCGGCGCGTCAACACCGGATCCACGCAGGGTCGCCGTGGCGTCCGCCGAGGTGGCAGCAAGGCGCACGGTCCTTATGTACCGGGGTGCGGGCCCGGCATCCGTCAACGTCCAGTCGAGTTCGATGTCGCCGGCGTCACGAAGGGCTCGGAGCCGGCGCAGCAGCCCGGCCCGCCCTTCGCCGGTTCGTAGCGTCCGGACGGCACGCGGGCCGTCCTCGAGTTGCGCGAGGAGCTCTGCGCCCGCCGCGTCACCGTCGGCGGCAGGCCCGTTCGGGATTTCCGGGGCTGGTCCTGGTCGGCGCTCCGCCACCAGCTCGAGCCGCTCCAGGAGGCCCGGCGGCAGCATCGCCCGAAGTACCAGCGCCGGCGGAGCAAGGTAGGTCGCGACGATTGCCTGGGCGAGTGCGATCGACGTCGGCGGCAGCAGTGGTCCGTCCGCCCGAACCCGGTCGACGACCGGCTTGGGCACGAACCCGTCTCCGCCGATGCTGTCCCCGAGCACGATTCCGAGGGCCTGACGGCGGCCGAACTCGACCAGTACTGCCTCTCCCGGAAGCAGGGGCTCGAGACGGACCGGGACGCGATACGTAAACGGGTGGGCGCCCGCGGCACCAGCGGCGTCAATCGCAACCGCCACAAGTCGCCCCGGCCCAGGATCCCCGTGATCGACCGTGGCGCCCACACCACCAGTGGCCGCGTCGGCTCCAGGCAGCCCCAGGGATTCCTGTTCGATGTCCGCGGCCACGACGGCGCCCCTAGATCCGGGTCCGACGCTTCGGGTGCTCCGCCTTTTCGCGAAGGATGATCTCGTGGATCTGGGCGGCCGTTCGCTCGATCTGTCCGGTCTCGTTCACGATGACGTGGTCGTAGTCATCGCGCCGAGCCAACTCGAGGGTCGCGTTCCGCTGCCGAATATCCAGTTCGTCGGCGGATTCGGTGGCCCGGGACCGCAGGCGCTGGAACAGGTCTTCGAGAGACGGTGGGACGAGAAAGATCAGCAGCGCATCGCTGACGCGTTGCTTGACCACGGCGGCACCCTGGACGTCGATCTTGAGGATGACATCGTGGCCGGCCCGCAGGGCCGTCCGAACCTCTGCTCGCGGGGTGCCATACCAGTTCCCGTGGACCTCGTTGGCTTCCAGCAACTCACCGGCGCCCTGGAGGGCCGCAAACGACTCGCGGGCCAGGAAGCGGTAGTGAACCCCGTCGACCTCGTAGCTCCGTCTCGGGCGTGTCGTGCAGGTCACGACGTAGTGATAGTCCGGAACCCGAGGCTCGGCGCGGAGCGCCTCGATCACGCTGTCCTTCCCGACGCCCGAGGGCCCCGAAACGATGACCAGCACGGCGCCCGGCGCCCCGTCTGCGTGGACCGCGGAATCCGCGAGCTCGGGCGCCATGGCATCAGCGTCGTCGGCGGGCACGGTCATCGTGATTCCACCCGCAGCCCGGCCAGAACGTGCTCCAGTTCGGGCGGGAGTGGCGCGCTTGCCCGGATGAGCTCGCCGGTCGACGGCGAGGTCAGCTCCAGTCGCCAAGCGTGAAGGAAGAGGCGTTCAAGACCCTCCGGCCCTCGTGCGGAGGTCCCGGTTCCGTACACCCGGTCCCCAGCCACCGGGTGGCCGATGGCGTCGAGGTGAACGCGAATCTGGTGCGTCCGTCCGGTCACGAGATCGAGTTCCAGAAGCGTCCAGGCCGCGAACCGCTCGGTCACGCGATAACCGGTGGTTGCCGGCCGCCCGTCCGGAACCACCGCCATCCGGGTCCGATGGCGCGGGTCTCGTCCGATTGGTGCCTCGATCCGACCGATCGCCGCGCCAACCGAGCCCTGAACCAATGCCACGTAGGTCTTCTTGATCCGTCGCGCCTTCAGCTGCGCCATGAGACTGTGCTGTGCCAGGTCGGTCCGCGCGACCATCAGCAAGCCGCTCGTATCGCGGTCGAGCCGATGCACGATACCCGGCCGCCGGACGCCGGCAATCCCGCCGAATCCTCCCGGCCCGGCCCGCCCGAGCAGGGCATTGACCAGTGTGCCGCTGTCGTGCCCGGGTGAGGGATGGACCACCAGCCCGGACGGCTTGTCAACGATCAGCAGATCCTCGTCTTCGTGGACGACGGCGACCTCGATCTCAGGCTGGGCGATGGGTGTCGCCGCTTCCGGCTCCGGGATCTCGAGTCGCAGGTTCGTGCCGGCCTCGGTCATCGAGTTCGCGCGAAGGGTTCGCTCGCTGATCGTCAGACGCCCGGCCGAGATCAGCTTCTGAACGTGGCTCCGCGAGAGCCCGGTGTGGTCGGTCACGAATCGATCGACCCGCGTTGGCCGAGCATCGGCCGGGACGTTCAGGACGTGGACCCCGGGCGATCGGACCCCGTCTTCAGGCATCGCCACCTCCCGATTTCTCTGGGCCAGGCGCGCCTTCAGGCGAGGACGCATCGGTCTCGGCGCGAGAGCCAGCGAGCGACGGCCAGAGGGCCATGGCAAAGAGCAACAGGATCGCGGCACTGATCGATGCATCGGCCAGGTTGAAGGTGAAGAAGCGGGCTCGACCGAGGCCGCCATCCACGAAGTCGATCACGTAGCCGAGCCGGAACCGGTCGATGGCATTGCCGATGGCACCGCCCAACAGCAGCCCAAGGGTCAGGGTCATGTACGGGCTTCGACCGGACCGGGCATGGAAGGTCACGATCATGGCGATGACGGCCAGGCTCAGCAGGGCGAAGATCAGGACCTGACCGCGGAACAGGCCGAACAGGGCCCCGTTGTTCTGCGAATAGACGAGCCGAAGGGCACCGCCCAGGTACACGATCACCCGGCCGCCGGAGAGTTCCGTTTCGATCCATGACTTCGTCGCTTGATCCAGCGCGACGACGAGCGCAACGAGCCCGATGAACGGAGCCCACAGCGCCCGGCCGGGCTTTCCGGTGGTCATGATGACGGCAAGCCTTCGCTGCGGCGGGCCAGCGAAATGGTCGCCGCTCCCGCGCTGAGAACAATCGTCCCACTGAAGGCACCGGGCGGTGGCGTTGCCACCAGATCCGCCAGCGTCTCGGATGCGACGGCCTCGAGATGATCGGCCACACCCCGCGCGAGCCCGCCAACGTGCAGCAGGATCCGGTCGTCGAGTTCGAGCCCGGCGTCCTTTCGGAGGTCCTGAATCGCTCGCTGCAACTCGCGGGCGTCCCCTTCCGCGAGCAGGTCCGCGGTCAGGTCCGTGTCGAGAACCACGAGGAGCCCGTCGTCGTGGGCGACCACCGTTCCCGGCCGGGGCATCGCCATGACTTCGACCTCGTCCGCGGCGAGGGTGACACCGGCCAGCCTGACCGATCCATTCGCGTCGATCTCGAACGTGCCGTCGCGAGCCGCGGCCATAACGGCCGGGATGGCCGCCCCGAGCCGCTTGCCCACCTTCGGAAGGAGAACCTTGAGCCGGCGTTCAACCAACGCCGATTCATCGCCGATCAACTCCACGTGGCGGACGTTGAGCTCTTCGGCGATCAGGGCGACCAGGGCTTCGAGCTCGTGGAGGTCGCCCCCGGGCAGTGCCAGCCACATTCGAGCGAGCGGCTGACGGACCTTGAGGTTCGCGTTGCCGCGCAGGGTCCGGGCCAGTTCAACCGCTCGCCGCGCGGTGGCCATGGCCTGCTCGAGACGTTCGTTGCGCATCGCGGACAGCTCAGCCGTCGGAAACCGGGTCAGATGAACGGAATGGAGGGCACCTGGATCAGGTTCCACCACCAGGTTCCGGTACATCGCCTCGGACAGGAACGGCAGGATCGGAGCGCTGACCCGGGCGACGGCCACGAGCGCCGCATGGAGCGTGGCAAACGCGCCCGCGCGATCCGCCCCGCCGCCGCGCGAGAACCGCTTGCGCGACAGGCGCAGGTACCAAGTGGAGATGTCGTCGATGTACGTATCGATGAGTCGCGTCGCGGCGAGCGCGTCGAAGTCGGCGAATCGGTCCTCCACTGCTGCCGCGAGCCCCGCTGCCCGTGACAGGATCCACTGGTCCATCGGCGAACGCTCCGACACCGGCGGATCCGTAGGCCCGGGACTCCAGCCCGTCAATCGGGCGTAGGTCACGAAGAACGCATAGACATTCCAGAGGATCAGCAAGCGTCGTCGGGCATCGTCGGCGGCGTGCCAGCCGAACAGGATGTTGTCGTCGGGTCGTGAGGACATGTACAGCCAGCGCATGACGTCGACGCCCATCCGCTCGGCGGCTTCATCGAACTCGATCGCGTTGCCCCAGCTCTTGTGCATCGCACGGCCGTCCTCGGCGAACAGCGTCGCGTAGCCGAAGATCGTCTTGAACGGCGGTTCGCGGCGAAGCACGGTGCTCATCGCGAGCATCGCGTAGAACCAGTTCCGGAACTGTCCGGGGAAGCTCTCCGTGATGAAGTCGGCCGGGAACCACTGCGCCCAGTAGTCGGGCTCCTCGCGGTAGTGGAGGGTCGAGAACGGCACGATCCCGGCATCCAGCCAGGGGTTGCCGACATCGGGAATGCGTCGGGTCTCCCCTCCGCACGAGGAGCACGCGATGAGGACCTCATCGATGTACGGCCGATGCTGCGTGTGGCCCTCGAATCGATCCCAACCGGCGACGGCCCGCTCTCGAAGCTCGTCGCGGCCCCCGAGGACATCGAATGTCTTGCACGTGGCGCACTCGTAGATCGGAAGCGCCAGGCCCCAGTAGCGCTTCTTGCTGATCATCCAGTCATGCATGTTCATGAGCCAATCGAGCTCACGCTCATAGCCGAAGCCGGGGATCCACCGGATCTGGTCCACGACATCCATGATCTGGTAGCGCAGACTGCGCTCAACCTGCTCCGCCGTGAGCGTCTCGCGGGGCTGCTCGTAGACCTCGCCCATGCTGATGTACCACTCGTCGACGAGCCGGAAGACGAGCGCCGTGCCGCAGCGCCAGCAGTGCGGGTAGCGGTGGCGGTACGTCTCGAGGCGCTCGAAGCGGCCCTCGCGGCGGAGGTGCTCCACGATCGGCTCGGTCACGTCGCGGACGTCGCGGCCGGTCAGCGCACCGAAGCCG